>NZ_JADEXY010000270.1 GCF_015206885.1 Microcystis aeruginosa LEGE 91341
TGGATCCCCCCTGCCCCCCTTGATAAGGGGGGTGCCGATAGGCGGGGGGATCCCCCTTGATAAGGGGGGTGCCGATAGGCGGGGGGATCCCCCTTGATAAGGGGGGTGCGTATCACCCCTTAATCCCCCCTTGATAAGGGGGGTGCGGATCACTCCTTGATCCGTAGGATTGATTCATGAATCAACCCTACCTAAGGGGGGTATCTGACAGTTTTTAACATTTATCCACTTATTATGAATAATGAAACATCTTCAATTATCGACCAAAATGAGAGAGAATACGAAGGTTTAATCGTGTCTCTAGAGGCAAATCAAGAGAGATTAAATATATTGATTTGTGTGTGTGATCAGGAAAAATTGCGAGAAGAAATTATCGATCGCTATAGCAAAGAATTAGAACCAGTAATCCCTTGTTATCGGATTGATTTAGATCAAAAAGAACCGAGTTTAAGAGCAGCCATTGCTAGTTTAGTCTCTAGAAAACCAGAGTTATTACAAAGCAAAAACGCTGTGATCACAACCACAGGAGTGGAGAAATTACACTCGATCGAATGGCAACGGGAAAAATCGGAACTAGATAAATTTTTTGGTTATCTGCAATGGACAAGGGAAGGATTGCGAGAATTTCCCTATTCCATCGTTCTTTGGGTAACAAGCACAGTGGAGGTAAATTTACGCAAAAAGTCCCCCGATTTTTGGAGTTGGAGAAAAGGAGTTTTTCGCTTTATTTCTCCTCCAAGTAACTTTTTACCTTGTCAGGAATTTTTACCAATTTTACAATCTTTTGACGAAATTACTATAGATAAAGATATTCCTTCAATCTCTAAGGAAGACTTGTTAGAACTAATCGAGCAAATCGAGGTAAATAAAGGCAAAAAAGAGCCAAGACTAGCGAGTTTATATGCCAGTTTAGCTAAGATTTATAACCTTCGTTTATCAAATCTGCCATTGTCAGATTATCGTCAGGAACAACAGCTTGCGATCGAGTATTATCAAAAAGCGATCGATTTACAAAAAGAGTTAAATCTAGAACTTGATTTAGTTGCGAGTCTCGACTCATTAGCCGGTATTTACTATTGCCTAGGAGAATACCAAAAAGCGCTCGAGTTTTGTCAACAGTCCTTAGCAATCACACGGGAAATCGGTGATCGGAAAGGTGAAGCGAATTCCTACAATAATTTAGGTAATGTTTACTATTCCCTAGGAGAATACCAAAAAGCGATCGAGTTTTATCAACAGTCTTTAGCAA
>NZ_JADEXY010000040.1 GCF_015206885.1 Microcystis aeruginosa LEGE 91341
CCCCAAAACCCCAACCCCCAAAACCTGTCTCCTATCTCCTATCTCCTGACTCCTGACTCCTAACCCCACCAACAAACTTTTTCAGCAAACCCTAAATAAATACTTCGCCGAAAAAGGTTTCAGCGAAGTACCACAATAGTCAGTGACCAGTTATCAGTTATCAGTACCTTTAATATAACACCTTTGATCCAAAAATCATACCTTGGTGCAAAAAAAAGGCCACAAATAAATACTTCGCCGAAAAAGGTTTCAGCGAAGTACCACAATAGTCAGTGACCAGTTATCAGTTATCAGTACCTTTAATATAACACTCTTTTTCGATCACTGCAAGACTTTTTGCAAATTTTAGGCCAAGAATTTTGGACCCAAACCGACTTTCGGCGCGTACACCGCCCGATCGCCCAATTCCTCTTCGATGCGTAATAAGCGATTATACTTAGCCACCCGTTCACTGCGACTGAGAGAACCAGTTTTAATCTGTCCGGCATTAGTAGCCACCGCCAGATCTGCGATCGTGGTGTCTTCCGTTTCTCCGGAACGATGACTAATTACAGAACGATAACCGTGACGGGTAGCTAGGGCGATCGTTTGTAGGGTTTCCGTCAAAGAACCGATCTGATTGAGTTTAATCAGGATCGAGTTAGCAATACCCAGATCGATCGCTTTTTGCAGACGGATGGGATTAGTCACCATCAAATCATCGCCCACCAACTGAATCCGCGCCCCCAGTTTATCGGTCAATAATTTCCAGTTATCCCAATCCTCCTCGTGTAAACCGTCTTCAATAGAAACAATCGGATAGCGATCGACTAAACTGGCCAAAAAATCCACCATTTCGGCGGGAGAATGGGCCGAACCATCGTAGATGTATTGACCATCCCGATAGAATTCACTGGCGGCCACATCCATAGCCAAAGCCACCTGCGACCCCGGTTTATAACCAGCACGTTCGATCGATTCAATCAAAATATCCAAAGCTTCCTGATTTGAAGCTAAATTAGGAGCATAACCGCCCTCATCGCCCACACCGGTCAGTAATTTGCGTTCGTGCAAGGCCTTACCCAAAGCGGCGAATACTTCCGCTCCCCAACGCAAACCTTCCTTAAAAGAATCGGCCCCGATGGGGAAGATCATAAACTCCTGAAAATCGACGTTATTATCAGCGTGAGAACCACCATTGATCACGTTCATCATCGGGACGGGTAGCACATTGGCCATCGGACCGCCGAGATAACGATAGAGAGGCAATCCCAGATCCGCCGCCGCTGCTTTGGCCGTAGCCAGAGAGACAGCTAGGATAGCATTGGCCCCTAATTCTCGTTTATTGGCCGTGCCATCGCGATGGATCATAGCTAAATCGATACTAGCTTGGTCGAAAGCATTCATCCCCTCCAAAACCGGGACGATTTTTTCGTGCACATTGCGAACCGCTTTCAGGACACCCTTACCACCGTAACGCTGGGGATCATCATCGCGTAATTCGTGGGCCTCAAAACTACCCGTAGAAGCGCCACTGGGAACCTGGGCCAAACCGAGCGCTCCCGATTCTAACAGCACTTCCGCTTCGATCGTGGGACGGCCGCGGGAATCTAGAATCTCCCTAGCTGCGATCGCTTCGATGGGAACTTCGATTTTATCTAACATAACTTATCGTCTCCAACTCAATTTACGCGGTAATTTCGGCTGATTATTAATTGCCTAAAGGGAAATCCACGTTGACAATCTGCTTTTGATCATCAAAAACGAGGATTAAAGTATCCGTCAGTTTTTCAAATTGAATCGTCACCAACACCATATCCACACCGTCCGTATCCGAGCCTTTTCTGACCTGAGTTCCCACGATCCGACGCACGGGGCCGGTACGCTTAAGTAAATTCTCCCAAGTGCCTTGCACTCTGGTGGGGAAAACCTCAGCTTTCAGGAGAGGATGTAAAAAACCTCGGGCCAGGCTGTAGTCTTTATTGGCCAAGGCCGTGACAAAAGCGGTGCCAATCTCAGAAATACTGCGAAATTCGGGAAAATCGGCGGCAACTATCTGACCAGCCCGGTTAAAGGTAACTATCACATCGTCGGTAACTTTCTCAAATTCAACGGTGACAATCACCAGATTGGCATTGATAGCATCGAGTACCTTGCTTTTGACAATACGCTTAAATGGTCCAGTATGGTCAGTGACTTGGCTTTCCCAGACCTTTTGCAGTTTTTCGGCAGTCCAGAGGGGTTTTAGTTGGGGTGACAAAGCTGCAATCACCTTGTCGTATTGTTTGGTTCCCAACCATTCTACTAACTGCCGAGCTTGCTTTTCTTCCCGAACGGGATCACCAAGAGCGATCGCATTCGGTTCTAGGTTCGCCTGTACTGGTGAAATGCTGAACGCGGTCCAAGGTAGGGAAAAACCCATTAAACACAAAGAGAGAATCGATACCCGTTTCGCTAATGAAAGCCGCATCATTTCAGCTATTGCTCCGCAAATAAATAACGTTTTTCCACTTGACGATTGAATTGATGCCATTGTTCATTAGTTAAAGCATTCAAGATCGCTCGATCGGGCAATATCTCTCCCCTTGTTATACTGGTTTAACGATTAAAACTACCGCCGAACGCGCTTGCACCCGATAGGTTTCCGATTCAATAGCGACGGCGGCATCTAAATCACAGGCTGCCTCGGACAATTGCCCAGCAGTATCGATGACACGATGCCATTTTTCCTCTGGGAATAGGGGTGGTAACTGGAAGTTGAGAGATTCCCAGTAAGCGTTGAGCATAATGTGTAAATACTCGTTCGCCTTGGGATGACGCAGGGAAAAAGCTAAACTGCGGGAATCTTCCGACCAATCGGGTTTACTCAACTGTACGCCATGCCAACTGAGATGGGGTTCAAGACTGGTATAGGTGACTTCTAGCAATTTTTCTTGACGGAAAAGAGCTAATTTTTTATTAAAATCGATCAGTCTCCTTACGAAACACCAAAGATCGAACTCTTGCTCTACCGCACTCCAATCGAACCAACTTAACTGGTTATCCTGACAATAGGCGTTATTGTTGCCCTTTTGGGTGCGTCGCACTTCGTCCCCCATCAACAGCATAGGTGTTCCTTGGGAAATGAACAGGATCGTTAAGAGATTTTTTATTTGTTGCAGTCGCAGGGTTTTAATCGCCTCGTTATTGGTTTCCCCTTCTATGCCACAATTCCAGCTAAAATTATCGTTGCAACCGTCCCGATTCTCCTCGCCGTTAGCCTCGTTGTGTTTCTCGTTGTAGGACACTAGATCGTTAAGGGTAAAGCCATCGTGACAGGTAACAAAATTTATACTTCTATTGACATCGGTGTCAGGTCTGTGGTATATGTCGGGGCTTCCTAAAATCCGCGCCGCTAATTTCGTGACTATGCTGGTATCTCCCCAGACAAAAGCGCGTACATCATCGCGAAAAGGACCATTCCACTCGGAAAACCAATCGGCAAATTCGACAAATTGACCGACACTATACAATCCTGCCGCATCCCAGGCTTCAGCGATTAATTTTGTCCCGGCTAAGACTGGATCCGATTCGATCGCCCAGATCATGTTATAACCTTTTTGCAGGATCGGTTCCCCGTTGACATTGCGCGATAATACGGCCGCCAAGTCAAAGCGAAAACCATCCACGTGCATTTCCGACACCCAATAGCGCAAACAATCGAGAATCATTTTGCCCACAATCGGATGACTGCCCTTGAGGGTGTTACCACAGCCGGTATAGTTGCTATAGATGCTTTTATCTTCTGCATCGAGGATGTAGTAGGTGCGATTATCGATACCTTTAAAGGAAAGAGTTGGCCCGATTTCGTCCCCCTCGGCGGTATGATTGAAAACCACATCGAGAATCACTTCGATCCCCGCTTTGTGTAAAGCTTTCACCAGATCTCGAAATTCATTCAAAGGACCGAACGGTGAGCGATCGCTACTGTAACCGGCATGGGGCGCAAAAAAGCCGATCGTGCTATAACCCCAATAGTTAGTTAACCCCGGCATGGCCGAAGCGGGATCAAAGTAATGAATCGGTAACAATTCCACGGCAGTAATGCCTAGGTTTTTCAAATAGGGTATTTTTTCGATTAATCCCGCAAAAGTACCTCTTTTTTCCTCGCTAACGCCGGAATTCGGGTTACGGGTAAAGCCACCTACGTGCATTTCGTAGATAAAACTGGCAGAGTAGGGAGTGCGTAGCGGTTTGTCATCTTCCCAATCGTAGCGGCCCGTATCCACTACCAGACCCCGCAAAGCTTGATGACAATTATCACCTTTTTCGCTGGCAGCTTGTCGATCATAAATTTCCGCACCGACAATCGCTTTCGCATAGGGATCAAGAACTACTTTATCAGGATCGAAGCGATGACCCTGGGCCGGATTATCCGGACCATAGACTCGATAAGCATACACTTGACCGGCTCCAATCCCGTGAACGAAAATATGCCAATAGAAAAAAGTGCGATTTTCTTGGGGATTCAGACGAATAATTTGACTAGGTTGCGGGGAATTGGCATCATCAAATAATAATAATTCTATGGCAGTGGCATACTTAGAAAATAGTGAGAAGTTGACACCATCGGTCAAGACAGTCGCCCCGACGGGATGGCTTTTACCGTGATCAGTTTTTAAGGTCATTGTCAAGAGATGAGAAGTGATTAGGAGTAGTATAAGATTATTTGGCGTTTTTGAATCAAGCTATGAATGCCAAATGTGTGTCCTATCCAAAAGTTAGTTTTGGTCTAGGTTTGAAAAATCTCACCCAAGAAGATTCAGAATTCAAATCAGCAAAGCCAGATTTTCATGCAGATGGTGTGATTAATTTCTAAGACCTTGCCCTATTCAATAAAGCTCTCAATTTTCCGAGCAATCAAGGGAAAAAATGGCATTTCCTGAATATTTTATGCTTGATTAAGCCAATTAATTAAGTCAGCTTGAATATTAAAGTCTAGTAATGCTTCTGCTAAGTCTTCTAATTTTTCTACTGAGAGTTTTTGGATAGTTTCAGTAATATGCGGGGGAAGTTCACCAAATCGTCGGTTAAGCAAGCGTAGCACTAGGTTGGCTTCTCCTTGTTGAATCCCTTCGATTCTACCTTTTTGAATCGCTGCTTCTCTATCTTGTTCATATAAAGGGGCTAAACGCATAATAAATTTCCTCTCCTCCTGGGTTCTTTTGGGTAAGGCTTGCAAGTTCCTACTCAAATTGTATAATAATTTTAAGGAAGCTGATTTAAAGGGATGACTAGGAGACAAGGCCTCTAATTCATCAATCGCTCTGGTTCTGGTTCCTCCTCTACCTAATAATCTTAACCAAAGGGTTTCAGGGGTTTCGGGTAATTGATGCAGGACAATAATGGCTGTGGTTAATGCTGGAGGTAAAAAATAAATTCCTTCTCCCCAATCTGGATGATTGAGAGCGGAAAAAGCAGTTATAATTCTTTGACTGGCCGTAGGAGTTAGTATCCATAGTCTAGGAATATTTTCTGCTAATAAGGGTTGTTGATGACGGTGAGCTTCTCTTTGTAATTGTTCCCGCACAGTAAACAGTTTAGATAAACAGGCAATAATGCCATCAATCGTGACCGGATTGCGATAGGGTTCCAATAGACAAGGGGTTTGAGCTAATCGGCCCAATAAACCTAATTCGGGCGGCATTTCTGGGGAAGTCGGTCGAAAATACACATCAATTTCTTGAGTTTCTGCCGTCACATCAAGGCTAGTTTTCACGTCACCGGAAGAAGCGAGAAAGGTTTCGAGGTAATCTTTACTAAATTTATCCCAAAGAAAGCGAGTCAAGACCTAATACTAAATCTGGTTATTAAAGACTGATTATTTATTCCCCTTTTTGCATGAGTGCATGAGCAGAAAACGGGTTTCTCGGAGAAACCCGTTTTCTGTGCGTTACAAAATTGGCAGCATTGCAGCTTTAGTTACAGATTTTTCCTAGTTTTTGCGCTAGAAATGAAAAGTTAATCAGCAAAAAACGCGCTCGATGAATGAAACCGCAAATCATCGTCTGTGGATTAGGTCGCACGGGTTATAAAATCTTTTGTTTACTCAAACAACAATCTGCGGCAGTAGTAGCGATTAGCGATCGCCAAATGGTCTGTGAATACCAGTCTGATATTATTATCGGCGATCCCTGCTCTCCTAAAACTCTCCTGCAAGCCGGCCTTCCAGATGCAGAAACCCTAGTTTTGTCCATCGATAACGACGCACTCAATCTAGAAATTCTCACCCGCGCAAGAATAATTAACCCGAAAATTCGGATAGTTAACCGACTATTTAACGAAACTTTGGGAGAAAGACTCGATCAAACCCTCCCTGCTCACGTTAGCATGAGTGTTGCTTCCCTAGCGGCTCCTATCTTTTCCTTTGCTGCCCTTGGTAATAAAGCTATCGGTCAATTACAGCTATTCGATCGCCTTTGGCCAATTCAAGAGATAATTATCGAGGAAAATCATCCTTGGTGGGGATTACCCCTCTACGAACTTTGGGACGATCCGGCCCGGATGTTAATCTATTATCTCCCCGCTCACGACGAAATCGATCTGGTTTCCGCAGTTCTTTTAGGCAAAAAACTCCAAACTGGCGATCATCTCATTATCGGCAATAAACCGACAATTAAGGCAAAACAGCGTTTTAAACTGCAAAAGTGGCTGAGAAATCTACTCAATCTCCGTCCCTATCAGCACTATGTCCAACCGGTAATTCTTGTCACCCTTTCCCTCCTGGGGATGATTTCCCTTGCTACCATTACCTATCTCAGCGTTAATCAAAAAATTTCCCTCGTCGATTCCCTCTATTTCTCCGTCGGGATGATTACCGGTGCCGGAGGTAACGAAAAAGTGGCCGAATCTACCCCCGATAGTATCAAAATTTTTACCGTGGTCATGATGATTGTCGGTGCGGGGGTTATCGGTATCTGTTATGCTCTCCTCAACGATTTTATTCTCGGTAGTCGCTTTAAACAGTTTTGGGATGCTACCCGCATTCCCGTCCGCAATCATCACATTATCTGTGGTTTAGGAGGTATCGGCACCCGCATTGTGCGACAATTGCACGAGCAAGGCTGTGAAGTGGTGGTGATTGAATCGGACCCCAATAATAGATTTTTGCATTCCGTGCGCTCTTGGGGAATCCCCGTTATCATCGAGGATGCGCGTCTAGTGGCTACCCTAGAAACGGCTAATATTAATAACGCTGAATCCTTGATCGTGGTGACTTACGAGGATATGATTAATGTGGAGATTGCCCTCACTGCTAAAGCGATCGCTCCTAAAATTAATCTAGTTTTACGCTGCTCTCAGGAACAATTCGGGCGATCGATTCAAGAGGTTTTTGATTTTGATACGGTATTATGTCCCCGGGATCTAGCCACCTATTCCTTCGCTGCGGCCGCTTTGGGCGGTAGAATTCTCGGTAATGGCATGACGGATGATCTCCTCTGGGTTGCTTTGGCTACATTAATCACACCGAATCATCCTTTTATGGGGCAAATTATCAAGGAAGCGGCGATGAATGCCGATTTTGTGCCACTTTACCTAGAAAAACAAGGTCAAACTATCCACGGTTGGCAATTACTGGAAATCACTCTCGATCAAGGTGATATTCTGTATCTAACTATGCCGGCTATGCGTTTACAACAGGTTTGGCAAAATACTTCCCTAACTATTCCGCAATCTTTCCCCGATTTAAAATGATTTCTGGTCTTAATTATCTGAGCAAAGCTAGTTATCGCTGTATCTTGAGTTTAGGCAGTGCTGGCAGTATTTTAAGTCTCGCTAGTGCCAGCAGCATTTTAAGTCTGGTTAGTATCGGCAGTATGCTCAGTATTGGCAGTGTCGGCAGTATTCTTAGTATTGGCAGTGTCGGCAGTATTCTTAGTATTGGCAGTGTCGGCAGTATCTTTGGCATCTTTCAATATCATTCTCTGCCTAACCATCCTGGATAGTTCTAATGAACTACTCCTCATCGCTTCTTTGTCGATGGCGGTTTTATAAGTTTAAACTGTTAGGCGATCGCTTTTTATGCAAACAAAATAGAAAGAGCGATCGCATTGTGAGCATCAGTTAATAAAACAATAAAGTTCGGGGTCAGGTGCTTAGGTTTGCTAATTGTTCCTGAATATTAGCTTGAGTAGAGAGTTTTTCGGATTTTTCCCATAGAGCGTTAAAGATACTTTTATCTGTCTCGACAACTCTTGTTTGATAGGAAATATAACCTGATTCTGTTTGACCATTCATAGTTCTTCTCGCTGTAAAAGAATTTCTTGGAACAGATAAGTTTTCGCTAATTAATAGGTTGGTATTATCCCAACAATAGCCTTCAACATTTTTGGCTTTTTCATGACAAATACAAGCAACTTCTATGCCAGAGTTAAGTTGTTCCTGAATCACTTGTAAATGCTTTGGAGTCGGAACTTCAGGAAGAATAAAAACTCGTTGAATAGAAATCCCTCTTTTGATTAGTTCTTTGTTAACTTCCCAGAATTTTTGACCAAGGGGATTATCCCACCAGATGGAATCTGTCATGGAGTGAACAGCCAAGATTCGAGATTGACTTTGAGGATCAATGTGTTTGAGTAGTTGAGCAACCTTTTCTAAACGGGATTCGCCGCTAATTTCAATGTTAATTTCAGGCATAATTGTGTTAGTCAAAATTGTGCCATCAAGGAGGGTTAGATTATTTTCATCTAATTTAACATCGGTCAAGTTAGCTCCCGTTAGATTAGCTTTGCTCAAATCGGCATGACTTAAATTGGCTCCTGTTAAATCAGCATTAGTTAAATTAACCCTCGAAAGATTAGCCTGACTGAAGTTACATCCCATCAATTTTGCATCGGAAAGATTGGCCTCACCATCCATTAAATTAACTTGGCTGAAATTCAGTCCCCGAAAATCTCGTTCGCCAATTTTGTGCAAATATGTCAATTCTTTCGTGCTATGAATATCAGGGTGATATTCCTTGGGTGCATAAACGGCAATCATCGCTTTGACGTAGGCGAAAAAATAAGCCTTGAGAATATTTTCATGGGTGTGGATGGTAATAACTTCTTTCCCATCATACTCGACCACCGCCTTGACAGTTGTGGCTCCTTGTTGACCCGGTGTCAAGTTGGCCAAATAGATAGATGTAAGGGTATGTTTAACCTCAACTAAATGAGCTAGAGCCTCATTAAAAGCAGTACAAAGTGCATCTACTGAACCTTTTTTAAAGGCTGATTCAGTGTAACGCTCTTGGGTTTTTGTATTACATAGGATAACTGTCGCAGAAGTTAAATTGTTATTGGCACAGAGAATTTCAAAGTTCTCAATTTTCCAGCCTTGAAAAAGCAAAAGATTATCTTCAAAGAATAAGTTTTGTTGAGGCTCGTTTTCTAAAAGCTGATTGAGTTTTACTTTCTCATGTTCCATGGCAGCTTTACCGATATTTTTGAGAGTTCTTTCGATAGAAGCTGGCGAGGTATCTTTCCCTAAAGACTGTAAGAATAGGGAAGGAGAACCCACAAAAGGATACCCACTGGCAATGAAT
Source organism: Microcystis aeruginosa LEGE 91341 (assembly GCF_015206885.1). Classification (GTDB taxonomy): domain Bacteria; phylum Cyanobacteriota; class Cyanobacteriia; order Cyanobacteriales; family Microcystaceae; genus Microcystis; species Microcystis aeruginosa_H. Next base: position 9,545 of record NZ_JADEXY010000040.1, read on the forward strand.
TCTCGATCTCTGATGGTGATAATACCTGCTAGGCTATACTTTCTGGCAATCTCAACTTGAATTGCCGTTTTTAAATTAACGTTGGGATATTTTTCTAGGTCAATTTCTTTCAAGTTAACTTGACCGACGTTAATCTTACTCAGAAGTTCAATGATCGAACGATTGGCATCTTTTCTAGATTTCAGATTTTTGATATCATGCCAAATTTTGATTAATCCCATTTCGCCGATGTAAGGATTAATTTTTCCCTCTAAAACAAGTCCCATAACCCTAGTCGCTTCACTGTTAAGAGTCGTCTGATTTCGTAATAAAAACTCTTCAATCAGAGCAGCGTCAATTAAGACTTTTGGAGCTTGAGAATTGTTATCTTTTAATTGGAATACTTCTAAGTTACCCAGAAAAAAATTAATATTTATACTAGGATGATTAGTAACTTTACGCAAACTAAACTTGATTTCGTACTGCACAAAATCACCAGATTCGTTTTCGAGATTATTTCTCAAATCCCAAAGTTTTTTAATCACTTGAGGCTCAGGATATTCTCCTAATTTCCTTATGATTTCAGCACGGCGATCGCTATCCTGTTCATTGTCTAGTTGAGCTAACAAATCATTAATAATGTCAGCACGGGGAGTGACCGATGTTGGTATCTCGCACAATAACTCTGTGTTTTCCATTTTTAAATCAATCTCCTTGATTGGTGGTCTTCTCATCCGCACTAATTGTGTCTGACAGTAAAAGACTGCTCTAATTGAGAATTTTCAGCGTAGCGTGTTCGCAAAACTCTCACTAATTCATCGTCATTAATGTCAACAAAATAGCCCTTTTTAAAGAGAACTCTTCTTAAAGAAGTAATTCCCACCCGCTCATCTAACTCAAGGTAATCCTTAAGATGGGATCCTAGGTTTTTGTTGAAATCCGCGTTTAGATTTTTTTGGCTATGATTGAACATTTCAGCCAAGTCATCGGCGGAATAAAGTCCTGTAGCCGCCAGATAGAAAATAATTTTGTATTTTTCAGATGGGGGTTCGATTTTTTCCAATAAAGCTTGTAGCTTGGGTATATCCAAACCACAGTTTCTTGCCTGCTTTTGGGCATCGCATAGTGATGGGGGAGTTGACGAGAGCGTCTTCATGGCTGTATTTTCGAGCTAGTTCGCATATTTTGAAATGAAGTACCAACAATTATTGTTTAATGATAGCAACAATTATTGGTTTAGCTTTGCAACAATTGTTGGTTTGAAGCCAATAATTGTTGGTTTAACTTTGCAATATTTATTGGTTGATATCCTTACAGTAAGTGATTATATTATGGATACCATTAGAGAAGATGGAGCGATAGTAAAAAACAGTACAAAAAAGCTGGATCAAGTGTTGGCGCACTGCCCAGCTTGAATTAGGTAAACGTTCTACCTACCGCTTCTTCCCGTCTTGATTATCTCCACCCTGACGTTTTGCTAGTTCGTTGATGGTGTAGATAAAAACGTAGTCGTAGGGATGAATCTTCCCGACAGCTACGCCGTAAGCAAGGGAGCTTAGGAGCATGACAGTGAGTAAGTTCTTCATATTGATTGACCTCCTGGCTTCTTAGTCCACTAATAAGGTTTTTAAGTCTCCTGGTGGGCTGTTGAGAGGGCTAATCCCGATGATGCGAAGCTAGGAGAGGGCCAGTATCCTCACGGGTGCTGGCTCTTTACTCATATCATGCCCGCATCTTAGCCCATGAGGGTAGATTGAGTCAAGCTAATAATGTTAGGGATTCCTGACACGAGGAGCAAAACACTACTAGACAAAAACAAAGATCCTGATCAAATCAACCTTAGCCATGAAAGCACTTAGCCACAAAACAGAAGATTTGAGTATAGCCGATGTCTCATCCTATTACCCCGATCAATGGGTGGTCGTAGAGATCACTGGTCGCGACAAATATGGCTGGCCAGAGAAAGGTAAGGTTATTGGGTATTCAGACGATAAACATAAGCTTATACAAGAAACTAAACATTTGAAGGGAGACTTATATTTGTTTTATACAGGTCCTGTTGACGGAAGTAAAGTTGCTTAAAGTTGATAATGAGTCTTGGCTATCAACGCTACAGCTTTTATCCTTACTCCATCATCCTTAATCTACATGGCCGTCATTGTCGTTGAACATACATTTGAGGGAGACCACAATCTTGAGAGATTGTCTATGTGGGTGATTCCAGTCACTGTTGAGTTTAACGACAACCAAAGAACGGTTAATGTCCTACTCGATACGGGGTCACAGGTGACTGTCTTTCATCCAGATTTATTAGACTTTCTAGATTTACCGACATCTCAATCATCTGTTCGGGGAAGTGGTGCAACGGGTAGTTCTCGGTATAGGACTGCTAGGCTTGATAGACTGGAAATAGGTTCTATTTTGTTTAGTGAAACAGAAGTTTTTTTTGGCTCTATTCCAGGAGTATCCTCAAAATACTATATTGATGGGATGTTAGGAGGGGACATTCTCAAAGAATTAAAGGTAATCATTGATTATCCTCAAAAAACTCTTAAACTAGAAAAGCTATTTATTTCGCTTTAACGTGGTTTCCTCTATTATTCATCAAGATTTAGGAAAGATTAAGTGTCTGATAATCTCCAGCCAACTCAAAAACTCAAAATTGTTTCCTTAGAACCTAAAATCGTTTTTGTACAACGAGATGATCTGAGTCGAAATACTGAAAAATCTGGCGAAAGTGAAGATGAGTCCGTGATTTTAGCTCCACTCTTCATCGATCCTGAGCAGGCAATTGATGACTTAAGCCAGTTGATTGATAAAGTTCATGATGAGTTTAATAATGCTTGCAAAAAACGGAATCTCGAATGGGAGGCTGAATTAGAGTTAGGAATGGAGTTTGGAGTCAAATTTACAGCAAAACTTAAAATATCACCGAAAAAAGAATGAACGGCGATAGCAGACAAAAGATAAGAGATAACTATCCTATTCATAAAACCTAAGATTATGTCAAATTTATCCGGGGTTTTAGATATTTTCACCCCATAGCGGCTCGATAACTTACTTTTGCAAGAGATTACTGATCCTCTTGCCCTATTTTGGTAAAATCAACTATAATGGGGAGAAGTTAATCTTTGCCAAGCTTGAGCAGAGTTAAACTAATCCCTCAGTGAGCAAGCAATTGAATCCTATGCTTAAAATTGCCCTTTTTGGAACCAGTGCCGATCCTCCCACTGCCGGTCATCAAGCCATACTAAAATGGTTATCGGAACAGTACGATATCGTTGCGGTTTGGGCTGCCGATAATCCCTTTAAAAATCATCAAACCAGTCTCGAACATCGTCTGAGGATGTTAAATTTGCTCATCCGGGATATTCAACCCCCAAGGGATAATATACAACTGCGACGAGAATTAAGCGATCGACGTAGCTTAATTAGTGTGGAAAAAGCGCAAGCAATTTGGGGAGAACAGGAGGAATATACCCTAGTCATTGGTTCCGATTTAGCTGGACAAATTAGGCACTGGTATCGCAGCCAAGAATTACTAGAAAAAGTCAAAATTCTCGTGATTCCCCGTCCCGGATATCCTATTAATCAAGATGATATTGAACAACTGCAAACATTAGGGGGTGATTGTCTGATTGCCGATGTCTTTGCTCCGGCTGTATCATCAACAGATTATCGAGAAAAAGGCGATAAACAGGCTGTTCCTGCACCGATTAAAGATTATATCGAAGGTCAAAAACTTTACGCATGAAACCGCTAAATACCCTAGCTAATAAATCTCTAGCTGATTTTAAAGTCGGAGTTGATAACGTGATCTTTTCCGTTGATACCCAATTAAATCGGCTGCTGGTGCTTCTGATTAAACGACGGGAAGAACCTTTTAGTAATTACTGGAGTTTACCCGGAACTTTAGTGAGAAATGGGGAATCACTGGAAACGGCAGCCTATCGAATTTTAGCCGAGAAAATTAGCGTCAATAATCTCTATCTGGAACAGTTATATACTTTTGGCAGTCCAGAGGGAGATTCCCCAGCAGCAGCCGAGAGTTTTGGGAAACGTTATCTATCGGTGAGTTACTTCGCTTTAGTGCGGTTTGAAGAAGCAAAATTAATCACTGAACGGGATTATAATATCACTTGGTATATGATTGATAAAGTGCCAGATTTAGCCTTTAATCACGGTCAAATTTTAGCTTATGGCTGGCGAAGATTACGCAATAAAGTAGAGTATAGTCCCGTCGCTTTTGAGGTTTTACCAGAATTATTTACTTTAAATGATCTTTATCAATTTTATGAGACAATTTTAGGTAAAAATTTTAGTGATTATTCTAACTTCAGAAATCGGCTATTGAAATTAGGATTTCTCAAAGATATGGGTTTAAAAGTCTCTCGTGGTGCCGGTCGTCCGGCTAGTTTATATCGCTTTGATGAAAAAGCTTTTGCTCCCTTTAAAGATCAACCGTTAGTTTTTGTTTAAATAGGAAAAAATATGAGAATTGCTATCGCTCAATTAAATCCCATTGTTGGAGATATCGAAGGAAATGCCCAAAGAATTTTAGAGGCCGCTCAAACGGCATTTAATCAAGGAGCAGAATTACTTTTAACCCCCGAATTATCCCTCTGTGGTTATCCTCCCAGAGACTTATTATTAAATCTGGGTTTTGTGGAGAAAATGTCTCAACAATTGCAATTATTGTCCCAACAATTACCAGAAAAATTAGCCGTCTTAGTCGGTTTTGTCGAAAAAAATCCCTCGGCAACGGTCAGAGGAGAAAAGCCGTTATTTAATAGCATAGCTTTGCTAAAAAGTCAAGAGATTAAACAAGTTTTTACTAAACGTTTATTGCCTACCTACGATGTTTTTGATGAGGATCGTTACTTTGCTTCTGGGAAAGAAAGTCAATATTTTCAACTAACAGAAAATAATGTAAAAATCGGTGTAACTATCTGTGAAGATGTTTGGAATGATGAACAATTTTGGGGTCAGCGTCAATACGCAGTTAATCCCATGGCCGATTTAGCTAATTTAGGAGTGGATTTAATCGTTAATCTTTCCGCTTCTCCCTACAGTGTCGGTAAGCAAAAATTGCGAGAATCTTTATTATCCTATAGTGCCACTAGATATAATTTACCGATAGTTTATGTCAATCAAGTGGGAGGAAATGATGATTTAATTTTTGATGGTGATAGTGTTGCTTTTAACCGACAAGGAGAAGTGATTTATCGCGCCAAGGCATTTACTTCTAGCCTAGAATTGATCGAGTTTAATCAAGATTTATTACCCGCAGTTATTCATCCTTTACCCGTCGATGAAGATGAAGAAATTTATCGAGCTTTAGTCTTAGGAGTACGAGATTATGTGCAGAAATGCGGTTTTAAACGGGTAATTTTTGGCTTGAGTGGTGGCATTGATTCCAGTTTAGTTGCCGCTATTGCCACTGACGCATTAGGTAAAGAAAATGTTCTCGCTGTGATGATGCCTTCTCCCTATAGTTCCGACCATTCTATTAGCGATGCAGTGGCTTTAGTTAATAATTTAGGCATCAAAAGTGAGAAGTTAGCAATTAAAGAAATTATGACTGCTTATGATCAACTTTTAGAGAGTCTTTTCGCTGGGACTGATTTCGGTATTGCTGAAGAAAATCTTCAGTCACGCATTCGCGGTAATTTATTAATGGCTCTCTCTAATAAATTCGGTCATTTACTATTATCCACTGGCAATAAATCAGAAATGGCGGTGGGATATTGCACCCTTTACGGTGATATGAATGGTGGTTTAGCAGTGATTGCTGATGTGCCGAAAACCCGCGTTTATTCCCTCTGTCGCTGGTTAAATCGGCACGGGGAAATTATTCCCCTTAATGTGATTAATAAAGCTCCTAGTGCTGAATTAAAACCCAATCAGAAGGATCAAGATTCTTTACCTCCCTACGAGATTTTAGATGCTATTTTAGCACTGTTAATCGATCGCCATCAATCCGCCGAAAAAATTATCGCCGCCGGTTTTGAGCCTGAAATTGTGCAGAAAGTGATTAAATTAGTTAAAAATGCCGAATTTAAGCGCAAACAAGCTCCCCCAGGCTTAAAAATTAGCGATCGCGCTTTTGGCACTGGTTGGCGAATGCCTATCGCTAGTCGTTGGGGTTAGAGGGGTTTTTCAGTTATCAGTTATCAGTTATCAGTTATGGCTCTCTTAGATTGAGTATGATTAATTAGTAGCAAAATGCCAATTTAAGAGGACTCTTCGCCTAAAGTTATCAAAGTTATTTAACCCATAAGCTTGTCTTTACCTTCCTTTAATAATGTTGCTATTTCCTTGACAGTCATTCTCTTTCTTTTAAACCTATTAACTATGCCTGTCTCTAATGCTTCTCATTTTAGGCGCAACTGGTTTTTTACAAGAAACCTATCCCCATTCTACTTGTAGTAAAGGTTTAAGTCTCTGGATAGAAAAACACAATCGTTATCCCTGCGTTTACCCTGTCGTCCCCTGTTGCGTTGGTTGTATATGTACTTTATTTTAGGGGGAATCCGCGACGGAAAAGCTGGTTTTCCTTGGTGTACTTTACCGGCTTTTTATGAGTATTTAATTCTTTTGAAAGCTGAGGAAATCAAAACCGAGAATTTTACCGTTAATGGTCAGATTATCATTGAAGCGGAACAAGCGATCGATGTGACATCCGATTGTTGTTAATTAACTGGTCGGACAGAAATTTTCTTGTCTATCTTAAGAAATGTAAACTTTCCTCACTCAGGGTTAATATAATTCTCTGCGGCCATTTAGGGTAATTCCTCAAGGCTATATAATTAAGCTTTGGGCAATTTATCCCACCATAATTCTTGACCGCGAAAAACTGATGTCCTCTTTACTCTCCGCTATTCCCCTCGACGCGATCGCTTATAATCCCCAGGGTTTAGTACCGGCGATCGCTCAAGACTATCTTGATGCTACAGTGTTAATGATGGCCTGGATGAATCGGGAATCCCTCGAAAAAACCCTCACCACCGGGGAAGCGTGGTATTGGAGTCGTTCTCGTCAAGAATTATGGCACAAAGGAGCCACCTCGGGACATATCCAAAAAGTGCGTCAAATTCGCTACGATTGCGATAGTGATGCTATCTTGCTGACTATTGAGCAAATCGGTGATATAGCCTGTCATACCGGCGAAAGAAGCTGTTTTCACCAAGTAAATTCGCAAAAATCACCGCCAGCGGCCGACACCCTCTCGGAATTGTTTAAGGTAATTTGCGATCGCAGAGACGATCCTCATCCGGAATCCTACACCTGTAAACTTTTGGCCGGGGGAGATAACAAAATTCTCAAGAAAATCGGCGAAGAATCGGCAGAAGTGGTCATGGCCTGCAAAGATAATGATGGCGATGCTATTGCTGCAGAAGTGGCCGATCTTTTTTATCATACCCTCGTCGCTCTCGCCTATCATCAAGTCCCCCTGCGAGATGTCTATAAAAAACTGCAAGACCGGCGCCGGTAATCAGTTATCAGTTATCAGTTATCAGTTATCAGTTATCAGTTATCAGTTTTAAGTTTCCAATTCCTGAATACTGTCTCCTGACTCCTGAATACTGACTCCTGATTCCTACTTTATATTTGTGGTTTACGACTTAGTAATTATCGGTGCCACTCCTGCGGGGATAGAAGCGGCTTTGTTAGCTGTTCACCTCAAAAAAAGGGTGGCTTTAGTGCAACAGCCTTCTAGCGACAATTTAGAGGCATCTGAGGACATTTTTAGCAAGGGGTACAGCCAAATTATCCATCTCTATAAACTGCTGAATCATTGGCAAGAAACGGCCATTTATCCCCAATGGCAACGGTTGCGGCAATGGTTAGAGGAAGTGGATAAAACTATTAATAAAAATCATTCTTTGGCAAGATTAGCCACGGAAGGAATAGATGTGATCCCGGGTGGGGGGGAATTTGTCCGGCTGCCCCATTTAGGATTCGTGGTTAACGGTCGGCAATTGTTGGCTAAACACTATCTTATCGCCCTGGGTTTTTATCCACAAGTCCCGAAAATTTTCGGCTTAGATGAGGTTAATTATTTTACCGCTCAAACCCTTTGGCAAGAGCCAAATTTAGACAATTTAGGACAACATTTAGCGATTATTGGCAACAGTAGCATGGCTGTGAGTTTAGCGCAAATTCTCCGACGTTTGGGGAAAGAAATTAGCTTAATTATCGAGGATAGTTATCTACTGCCGGATATTGATCGGGAAATCTGCCATTTAGTTACTGCCATTTTAGAAGCGGAAGGAATTAAGATTTTACCCGGCTATTGTCCTAGTCAAGTGAAAGCGATCGAGGGTCAAAAATGGCTACAATTAGGCAATCGTGTTATCGAAGTTGATGATATCATTTTTGCTGGTAATTATCAAGTCAATGAACAGGGATTAAATTTGGCTGGGGTGGGAGTTAAACTAGAACGAGGATTAATCAAGGTTAATCAGCAATTACAAACCGATAATTCCCGCATTTATGCCCTAAATTTACTCAGAAATAATTATCCCGATCCTAGTTTAAATCACTGGGCTGCTTTTGGGTTAGTCAAGCATCTGCTCACGGGAGAAAAATTTAACTTTAATCCCGATAAAATTCCCTCATTTATTGCTTTTGATCCGGCTATTGCTTGGGTGGGTTTAACTGGAAAAGCAGCCTGGGAGAGCTATGGTGAGAAGGTAAAAATGATCAACTATCCCATCAAAAATATGATCCCACAGCAAATCTGGGGAGAAACCACCGGATTTTGTCAATTAATCTACAGACAAGATGGTAAAATACTGGGAGCGCAAATAGTCGGTAATCAAGCAGCAGAAATGATCGGTATCATCAGTTTAGCTTTACAAGAAAATTTAACCATACAATCCCTCAATAAAAATATTTATACTTGGGGAAGTATGGGAGAGATTATCGGAGAAATGACGCAATTAATCCCCCAGAAAAAATCTTGGTTAACTTGGCTAAAAAAATTATTTAGATAATTAGATCGATAAAGAAGATTAAATTATGAAACCAAAATTTATTGTCTTTGAAGGTATTGACGGATCGGGAACAAGTACCCAAGCAAAACTCCTACAAGAATATTTTTTTAAGCGAGGGGAAAAAGCGGTTTTAAGTCCAGAACCTTCCGAGGGAGTCATCGGTCGTTTGATTCGAGAAATCATGCAAACTAATCTTATTTCTATCAAAGATCAAAATAAATTTGACCGACAAATGGCCTATTTATTTGCAGCCGATCGTCATTATCACTTATATAATGATCACGATGGCGTTTTTAAATTTATTCACCAAGAACAAACCCACGTTATCACTACTCGTTATTATTTTTCTTCCCTGGCCTATAATTGCAATAATCCTGAAGAATTTGCTTTTGTTCGGCAGTTAAATCAACATTTTCCCAATCCAGATTTAGTCATTTATATCGATGTTATTCCCGATATTTCTCTGGCAAGAATTAAAAATAGAGCCATCACAGAAGTGTACGAAAAACAAGAAAAATTAATGAAAGTTCGTCAGATGTTTCTCAATATATTTAAAGAATATAAAGATAATTGTTTACAACTGGATGGCAGTGATACAATAGAACACATTCACCAAAATGTTATTAATTATCTTGAACGATTAATTTAAATCCATGCTCAGTATAGAAACCACCCCTAGTTCGACAAGCTCACTAACAACATTCATCTACCAACCCCACTATAAACCTAATCAATTAATCTGTGGTCACGGACAAACGGCAATTATCACGGGATGGACAGTAAAACAGTCCCTTGCTAAACATTTAAATCCCGACCAGTACGCAGTAATTGGTAATCTTTATAGTCCCACCAGAGGAATTAGTCCCCTGCTGAGAAACTTAATCGCAAATCCCCACGTTAGATACTTAGTTATTCTCAACGCGACGAAGGAAGATAAAAACTCTGGTAGCTGTCAATGTTTGCTAGACTTTTTTAGTCAAGGATTTCAGTTAGGCAAAAGTGACACAGGTAGAGAATGTTGGCTAATTAATTCTCCTATCACGGGATATATTGACAAAGAAATTGACAGAGAAACCCTCGAAAAATTACGTCAATCAATTCAATATCAACTGGTTAAATCCATCCCAGAAGCAATTGAAACTGTCAAAAGTTATGCAGAACAATCTCCCCTACCAACTTGGGGAGAACCCTTAATTTTTCCTCTATTAGAAAATCTTCCTTCTCTTCTACCCGGTACAAGATACGGTCATCGGATTGAAGGAAAAACTATTGCCGAAACTTGGGTAAAAATTCTCCAAAAGATTAAAACCACTGGCACAATTAGACCCACAGGATATGATGGTAAATGGCAAGAATTAATTGACCTAATGGCTGTTGTCACCGATGAACCCCCAGACTTTTACTTTCCCGAACCTAATTATTTGCCTATAGATAGACCTTTTCTCACCGAATATATCGGACAAATTCTCGATGATTCCCCTATACACCAAGGAGTTAAATACACCTACGGTCAAAGATTGCGCTCTTGGTTTGGCCGGGACCAAATTGCACAGGTTATCAATAAATTAATCTCAGAAATTGATGCAGCTAGTGCAGTTATGTCCCTCTGGGATGTGAAAGACCACGAAAAGGGAGGTAGTCCCTGTTTAAATCATATTTGGGTGCGAGTGGTGGAAAATGAATTATCTCTCACCGCAATATTTAGAAGTAATGATATGTTTGCCGCTTGGCCGGCAAATGCCATGGGATTGCGTGCTTTACAGCAACATATTAGGGATGAGATTAGCAAGCGCTCTGACTACAATTTATCAATGGGTCCATTAATTACTATTAGTCAATCGGCCCATATATACGATGATACTTGGGAGAATGTCGAACGATTAATCGCCACCCAGTACGATAAAATTATCAATCAGCGCGATTTTTTTGACCCTAGCGGTAACTTTTTGATTTCCGTGGAAGAAGAACAAATTCTCCTCCAACAAACTACCCCCGGCAGTGGGGAAATTGTCGCCTGTTATCAAGGCAAAAATCCCCTCAAATTAATCCGCGAGCTTGCCGCTACCAATCCCGCAATTATTCCTGAACATATCGGTTATCTGGGAATCGAGCTACAAAAGGCATACAACTGTCTCAAGAATAATCAGCCTTATATACAAGACCAGTAGATAAGTGGGAATTATAAATTATGAATTATGAATTGGTAATTGGGGAGAAGGGAGAAGGGAGAAGGGAGTGGGGAGAATACATAAAAGCTGTCTCCTGTCTCCTGTCTCCTGTCTCCTGTCTCCTGTCTCCTGATTACTGCTCCTTATTTGCCGAACCGGCGCCGCGATATTTGAGAGATGAGGAGCGAATTGGGTTGGCCAGCGTGGGATTATTGGTGATTTTAACCTCCGCACCGCGATATTTACCCCCCCGCTCCTTGACAGGAGCCTCGGCGACTGTTGACTCCATATAGGTGGCCCCACGATACTTTTTCTCGCCGGCGGTTTCTGGAGTGGGGACGGGGACATTTTTCTGCTCTTCTCGTCCTTGCCATAAAAAGGTGACGACAATCACAACTGTCAAGAGAATTAATAGCTGAATCTGCCAAGGAGCTAAAACCAGACTCAACACTAAACTAATTACCGTGGCGGCACTGGCAAGATAAGCGATTTCATCGCTGGACTTCTGCCAGAAATAGGCAGCCAAGGCAGCGGCGAATAGTGGCAACAAAAACAAATAGGACATTCTGGGTACACCTTGTCATGCTAGTGAACCAATCTCCCTATATATTACCTCCCTAGCTTTGATCGACGAAAAATATTAACTCAGCTTATAACTCACATAAGTTTTATTTTGTCAATCCTTCTTTACAATTCGTAAAAATATTGTTACATTTATTTACATGAACTAAAAGTTAAAGCAAAACAGCCAAGACAGCAAGCCAGTTCAGATTGTCTCGAGGAGCATCAGACAGTTTATGATTCGTTTAGCTCCAGACAACGGCAAAAAACTTGGCCTACTAGCTTAAAAAAGTTTTCGGGGTTTGGGTTTACCCCATTGACAGATTTGCTTGAGTTCTCCTACATAACTTAGCGCTACCTCGGCTGGACACCGAGGTTTTTTATTTTGTGACAGCGTTTTCGACTAAGTCAAACCTAGATACATTATTGCTATCTAACAATTAATTGAGATTACCTACTTAATTAAAAATTAACTTCATTTTGATGCACGGAATCCAAATAAAACTTGATTACATCTTCTGATGTACCCTGACATTGTAACTGGCCTTTATTCAGCCAAATTGCTTGGTCACAGGACTCTTGAATTAAAGTCAAATCGTGGGAAACTACTAAAATAGTAGCGTTAGAATTCCAGAATTTTTTTAAGCGTCGTTTACACTTATTTTTAAAACTTTCATCCCCGACGGAAAGGACCTCATCAAGAATAAGAATATCGGGGTGAACCTCTGTTGCAATCGCAAATCCTAAACGAGCCACCATCCCGGAAGAAAGAGATTTCACCGGCGCTCCCATGTATTCTTCTAGTTCAGCAAAGTCGAGAATATCTTTGGTTTTTTCCTTCATTTCCTGACGAGAAAATCCCAGCATTACCCCATAGAGAATAATATTATCTTTTACTGGTAAATCTGCATCAAAACCCGCTCCTAATTCAATTAGAGATGCAATTTGTCCCCTGACTCTCACCTGTCCCTTTGTCGGTTCTAGAATGCCACAAATAACTTTTAGGAGAGTAGATTTTCCCGCGCCATTAGCTCCAATGATACCTAATTTCGCTCCAGAATTAATGACTAAATCTATATCATCTAGAACTAATTTTTTGGCTGGTTGACGATATTTACCTTCAAGAAGAGAGAAGATTGTCCTTTTTAGATCGTAGGAGAATTCTTCTTGAGTACGTCTTTGGAGAGATACTTGATCGAGTCGAATTACTTCTGTCATTTATAATAAATCCATAAATAAATGTCGCCATAGTCGGAAGCAAGTCCAACCAATTCCTAAGATAATGATCCCACCAAGTAGAGATTGAAAAATCAAACTAAAATCCGGTAATCCAGGGGAAAGGGACAATTGGCGAATACTTTCAATTACTGGTAATAATGGGTTTAATATCAGGAATGGTTGTACGGAGGGAGGAATAATTTCTGGAGGATAGAAAATTGGGCTGCTAATCCAAGCGACAAAACAAACAATTTCGTAAAAATAGGGTAAGTCTCTGAAGAAAACGTAGAGGGTACTAACAAAGAAACCCACTCCCGTGCAAACCAGAGCAAGACCGATCACGGGAAAAATCAGAGCAATTACATTAAGTAAACTTTGAGACTTCCAGAGAGTTACTATAGCCAAAAGGGGAAAGATACTAATAGCAAATTGAAAAATATTTGCTACTACCATGGAAACGGGAAAAATGCTAACTGGCAGCCGAATTTTATTTAAAATACTGCCATTACCAACGATACTAGGTAAAGCTTGGTTAGTGGAAGCATTAAAGAAATTTATTACGACTAAACCAGTGAAAGCCGCTAGGACATAGTTAACTATAGAATTATCAAAATAAGAGGCGAAAACCGTGCCGAAAATTGCCGTGTATAGTGCCGTCATAATCAGGGGATTTAACAAAGACCAGTAAACCCCCAGAAAAGAACCCCGATAGCGTCCCTTGAGATTACGTTCCACTAGAACACTAAGCAATTCGTAATATCGCCGCGCTGTTGACCATCTAGTTTTTGCTTGGAGATCGGTCATAGGGATAATTGTCATCTCGTCAGTATTCAGTGCCTTATTCTAAACGATTACCGTCAATTTTGTCTATCGATCGAGGGAGTACTCTAGTTTTTGTCCAGTCCCCGAAGACTCTCCCTCTGGGGAAAAAGTTCCCCCACTAGGTCATTTCTCCGGATCAAAAAGCTTAAAAACCGCTAAAAGCCTCTTTTTTTAGGGTTGAATTCGACTTTTAGGCACAACCTCAGCTAATTGACCTAGACTCTAGCAGGTTGGCCCATAAAATAGACACCAGATCAAAGCCAAGAAATGCCGATTTAAACAGAGCTAATCTCAGAAAAACTGGAGTCAAAAACCGATAACTGAACAACTTCCTAACGGACAAACTAATCATCTAATCCAATTGATGTCCCGTCAGTTCCACAAAGATATCTTCGAGGTTGGAAGGGCGACACATTACCCCAGTTTTATCACTCAAAGTGTCCAAATAAGAGTTAGCATCGGCCACGGTGGGGAAGAATTTACAATCGATTTTATCGCCAACTTGTTTGATAACTAAACCCTCGCCATACTTAGCACGAAAATCCGTTAGAGTTCCTAATTCGATTAATTTGCCCGCATCCATAATGCCAATTCTGCCCGGTTTTCCTGCGGCGTTATCCTGACAGAGAAATTCCACTTCTTCCATGTAGTGAGTGGTTAACAAAATTGTCATTCCTTGCTGGTTTAAATCGCGAATTACTTCCCACAAACGACGACGATTTTGGGGATCTAAACCGACAGTCGGCTCATCGAGAAAGAGGATTTTTGGTTCGTGAAGAAGAGCGCGAGCAATCTGTAAACGTCGTTTCATCCCTCCGGAAAGAGTTTTGGCAAGGGCAGATTTTCGATCGCTTAAACTGACATAATCTAAATAGCGATCGATTAATTCCTGTCTCTGGGGATTGGGGATATGGTGCATCCGGCCGTGAAATTCCATATTTTCCCAGACGGTTAATTCCCCATCAACGCTAATCTGTTGTAAGACTACCCCAATATTTTTCTTCACCTGATCGCGGTATTTTTTCACATCATACCCCGCCACTTCGATTTCTCCTTGACTTGCTTCGGTTAGAGTGATAATCATGCGGATTGTCGTCGATTTTCCCGCACCGTTGGGACCGAGTAAACCAAAGATTTCCCCTTTTTCGATAGCAAAGGAAAGCTCGTTAACTACCGGGAGATTATTATAGATTTTAGAAACGCGATCGAGAGCAATAGCGGCGGTCATAGTTACAAAAGTTAATATTCTAGCTATGGATTAGTGTAACCGAATTAGCCCAACTCGACGGCGATTTTATCCTTCCCTCTCGGAGTCGTCCTATCGACTTTGGTTTGACATCTTCACAATCAGATTAGAATACGGATAAAAAATCTTGACTTTGCCGGTATCCGATGCGAGTTTTTCTGCCAATTCTGTGTTTATGTCTAGGAATAGGGGAATTTTTCCTCAATCCCCCCATTATTCCCGTCAATTCCCTTCCCGCAACCACGGTAACTCGAACGGAAACCCGTTTGCTGCTAAATTTAAAAAAAAGACGGGTTTTTGTTTACCAAGGACAGAAAATAATCGCTTCTTACCCAGTGGCGATCGGTCGTCCGGGTTGGGAAACCCCGACGGGACAATTTAGGGTGATTCAGATGGTGCGGGAACCAGTCTGGGAACATCCTTTCACCGGTCAACTGGTGCCATCGGGAAAAAACAACCCCTTGGGGGCCCGTTGGATTGGATTTTGGACCGATGGCGCGAATTTTATCGGTTTTCACGGTACACCCCAAGAAAATCTCATCGGCCGGGCCGTCTCCCACGGTTGCGTCAGGATGCGCGATCGAGATATAAAAGCTTTATTTGAAAAGGTAAAAATCGGCACTTCGGTGATAGTAATCGCTCAATAAGTAGGGTCTGCTGAAAAAGTTTCTTGGTCAGGTTAGGAGTCGGTCGTCGGTGGTCAGGAGTAATTTATACTAAATCCGTTGAGTATAGGCTACATATCAGGAAAGGCAAAAGGCAAAGGGTAGAATAAATAATCAGTTTTTAATAACTGGATTTAGTATTAGATAGTCAACAGTTTAAAATGAGAGAAACTAAGCCAAGAGGATAAGCGGTGAATATTATTGAACTAATCGGGATCGTGGCGGGAATATTAACCACGGTCTCCTTTTTACCCCAAGTGATTAAAACTTGGCGTTATCGTTCGGCTAAGGACTTGTCCCTCACTATGTTTATTTGCTTTTGTCTGGGGGTTTTTCTCTGGCTAATCTACGGGATTTATATGAGCAGTAAACCGATTATTATCGCTAATTTTGTTACTTTTATCTTAGCGGGGACAATTCTCTATTTTAAGATTAAATATGATT
The DNA here is from genome assembly GCF_015206885.1 of Microcystis aeruginosa LEGE 91341. Lineage (GTDB taxonomy): Bacteria > Cyanobacteriota > Cyanobacteriia > Cyanobacteriales > Microcystaceae > Microcystis > Microcystis aeruginosa_H. The sequence continues at coordinate 25,647 of NZ_JADEXY010000040.1, forward strand.
AAATTGACTGGCAATCCCTTGCGGCTGTATTTGCTCACGTCATGACAATTCTACAATTTATCCCCACATCTAGGGGCGAGGATAGGATTTTTAGGTTAATTTATTGTTAAGATGATCATTTTTGACCATTTAGACTACATTTGGGGTCAAGAAACATGAGCGATCGCATCGAGTGGATTAATGCCCTATCAACCCGTCCCTCCCTAGAAGCGGCGGTGACGGAAGTAGTGGAAAAAGTGCAAGATAAGTTAGTTGGATCGGCAGATCTAGCCATAATTTTCATTTCTTCTGCCTATGCCAGCGACTGTCCCCGTTTAGTTCCCTTAATCTTGGATAAACTCCCTGTTCCTGTGCTGATCGGCTGCGGTGGGGCGGGGATTGTCGGCATGGGTGACAGGGAAAAAGCGCGAGAAATCGAAGCGAGTCCGGCTTTAAGTCTCACCGTCGCCCATTTGCCGGATGTGGAAGTGCAGCCCTTCTATATCGAAGCGGCGGAAATGCCCGATCTCGACAGTTCCCCCTCTAGTTGGACAGAATTATTAGGGGTAGAAGCGGCCAAAAATCCCCAATTTATCCTTTTAGCCGATCCTTTTTCCAGTCGTATCAATGATCTGTTAGAGGGTTTGGATTTTGCCTACCCCGGTTCGGCCAAAATCGGCGGTTTAGTCAGTGGTGGCATGATCGAACGTTCTGGGGGTCTATTCTACCACGATCAACAAAAACCGCGTAATAGCTATCTCTATCGTCAGGGAACCGTAGGAATCGCCCTTTCTGGCAATATTATCGTCGAAACTATCGTCGCCCAGGGTTGTCGTCCCATTGGACCGATTTATCAGGTGAGTGAGGGAGAACGCAATATTATCATCTCCATGACCAGTAAAGAGGCCGATGGGACTCCGCAACCACCTTTAAATCTACTGCGGGATTTAATCCCCTCCTTGAGGGAAAAAGACCGAGAATTAGTGCAAAACTCCCTTTTTATCGGTATTGCTAGGGATGAGTTCAAAATGCAGTTGCGGGCCGGGGATTTCTTAATTCGCAGTGTTTTGGGAGTAGATCCTCGTCAAGGTGCGATCGCAATTGGCGATCGAGTTCGTCCGGGGCAGCGGGTACAATTTCACCTGCGCGATGCCGACACTTCCGCCCTAGATTTAGAATTACTTCTGCAAGCTTTTCCCCAAGAAAAACTTAATAGTTCAGAGGTACTAGGGGCTTTAATCTTTTCCTGTCTCGGTCGCGGGGAAAATCTCTACGAAAAACCGGACTTTGATTCGGGTCTTTTTCAGCGTTATTTCGCCAATGTTCCCCTCGCCGGTTTCTTTTGCAACGGAGAAATCGGGCCAGTGGCCGGTCGAACTTTTTTACACGGTTATACCTCGGCTTTTGCCCTCTTTCGTCAGGGAATTTAATGTTATACTAAACAGTTAGTACACTAGGGAGTAGAACGATGGTAAAAGCCCAATCTTTCTCTGAGTCGGAGATTATCTATCCCGATAGTGATGGTAAACCGATGGCCGATAATACCAAACAATTTCGCTGGATTGTGACGATTAAGGAAAATCTCGAATGTTTATTCGCAGACAATGACCATGTGTTTATCGCCGGCGATCTGTTGTGGTATCCGGTCGAGGGGGATAATAAAACCTGTCAAGCGCCGGATGCTATGGTGGTGTTTGGCAGACCCAAGGGCGATCGAGGTTCCTATAAGCAATGGTTAGAAAACCAGATTGCGCCGCAGGTAGTCTTTGAAATTCTCTCTCCGGGCAACACTAAAGCGGAAATGCGCCGAAAATGGCAATTTTATCAGCGTTTTGGCGTAGAAGAATATTATCTCTACGATCCCGATGCTAATTATCTACAGGGTTGGTGGCGCAGGGGTGATCAATTGGAGATGATTGCCGCGATCGATAATTGGCAGAGTCCGCTTCTACAGATTCGTTTTCAACTGGAGAGTCCCCAGTTAGCTATTTTTTATCCCGATGGATCACGGTTTTTGACCACCCTAGAAATCAAGCAAAAAGCGGAATTAGCCTAACAACGGGCCGATGCCGCCGAACAGCAAGCCCAACAGGAACGTCAACGGGCCCGGGAAGCTGAGGCAAAATTAGCCCGCCTAGAGGCGCAATTACGGGCAATGGGGATTAATCTAGAGGAAAGCTAACGAGAGGCGGGAAGGACGGGATTTAACCAGTGGAGAATCTCATCTTTGAGACGGGAATTATCCCGGGCAAGTCCCTGTTTTAACCATTGGCCGATCGCATCGAGGGGAGTAAATACTTCTCCGGTTTGCCAACTGACATCTTGACTCAAGGGAGTGAGATGATTACCCGGGAGAGTTCGCAGGGCAATTAAATCATTAAAGCGTTTTTTTAGCAGGGGATTTAATACCAGAGATTGATCGATCGTGTCGTCTTGAAAACGGATTAAAAGATTGCGACGAATGGCATAATCTTGGAAAATTAACTCGTTTGTTTCTTCGGGGGAAGGGGTAAATTCGAGGTTAAAAGTGGTGTCAATTTGCAAAGGTTCGATAAAAGGAATAGCCCGACGAATGGGATAATTATTAAAGGAAATGAGGATATTTCCCGCCCGTTCCACTTCGTAGAGACTACCGATTAATAAATGTAGTTTACACCCCATACTGTGACCCAATCCGTAGATGGGGAGATAACCTTGGGGCAGGCTATGATTCCAGCGCAGACGTTCAATAATATTATCAAAACGGTTTAAAACTGTGCGGGCGATCGATTTGTGATCGAGGGTATTAACAAAGGGAGTCGCGACAATAGCGTATCCTGAATTCCCAAGACTTTCTAATAACCAACGATAGGTAATATTCGGGGCTGCCGCTACAAATGCCCCCCCTAAAAAGTGAATGATACCCTGGGGACGACGGGGGAGAAAAACCCAATTACCTGCTATTTCTTGCCAATTCATAAGTAAGTAGTTATAATTAAATTGAAGATAGATTTTGCCTCTGATCCCCCCGCCCCCCTTGATAAGGGGGGTGCCGATAGGCGGGGGGATCTCCCTTGATAAGGAGGGTGCCGATCCCCCCTTACTCCCCCCTTGATAAGGGAGGTGTTTGACAACTTTTAACACCTACCTACTTAATTAGTTATCAGTGGATTAATAACTTAGTCACTCACTAAATAAATACCACTTCATATTATACTAAATCTTGTTTAAAAGGGATAGGAGATTAGCCAGAGATTGGCACCGCCGGATCAGGATAACTGCTTGCCCAAGTTATAAAAAATCGGTAGGAATAGTTCTAGTCCAGTTTTTTCTTAATAAAAGCCACTAATTGAGACATTTGTTTTTTGATAGTTTCCATTTCTGTTTGCATTTGGGCAATTTGGCCATGAAGATTCTGAATATCGGTGCTATAATCCCCGGTGAGTTCCTCTAGTTTCCGGCTAGAAACTTTTGGTTTGGGAGAATACTGTTTCGCCTTGGCTATCGCTTCTTTGATCGCTTGTAGCAATTGTTTTTGGTCGAAAGGCTTCTCAATAAAGGCAAAATATTGGAAAGGTTCGGGTATTTTCTCTACTACCTCCTCTTTCCTTCCCGACATCAACACTAGGGGAATACTTTTGAGATTATCTTCGCTTTGGATTTGCTGAAACACCTCCCAACCGCTCATTTTTGGGAGAAGGAAGTCCAAAATAATCAAATTCGGGTTTTCGGTACGAATAAGATTATAGCCCTCTAATCCGTCTTTAGCTTCGAGAAATTCAAAGTTACCCTCTGGTAACATATCGCGAACACGCATCCTAATCACTTTACTGTCATCGATAACGAGAATTTTATGATTTGACACGATAGACACCTTAGACAAGAAATAGATAAGCTGGATGATTCGAGGGGGTATTAGGGGAAACTTTCGGCATAGGGATTGAGGATTCCCAAAAAACCCTTAGAAACTAAGATACACCATAAAGAAAAAACCTCGGTTAATGTCCGAGGCTGCTGTTGTAGGAGAACTCAATGCAAAACAAAAGGAAGATACCAAAACCAAAGAGGTTTTTATCGGTAAATCACCTTTGTTGTCCCATTGTAACCCCTGTTTAAGCGTATCGGGAGGAAGTAGCACTTTTTAGGGCTAAATAACCTAAACCGAGACATAAAAGCGCATTTACGCCCAAAAACGCCTGAGCGATCCTACCAGAACCTAACCAGATCAGAGTAGGATCGATAACAGCACTGATACCTAAACTCACCGCCATGGCTAAAGATACCCCCACCGCTAACCATTTTGCTTGAGTATGACCCAAAAGCAGAGCAATCAGGACAAAAGGCAGGATAACACTGGCAAAAAGCGGATTAAGGGCAGAACTTCCCTGAATAACGCCTCCTAAGTCCGAAAGAGAACTCCCCATCACTCGGAAAGGCCATTGGGGTAAATCGAAGATATAAAGACCTCTGAGGAAAAATAAGCCAGAACTGCCAAAAATTAGACCAGCATTCAAAAATCCGTTCCAGGGGAAGGGAAAATAATTTCTCAGCCACCAAGCAAGGAGATAAGAACCCAAAACCATGGCCATTTTGGGCAAAACCGCCACCGCACCGCCATCAATCCAGAAACGGGGATTGAGATAACCGTTATCGCGCAACCAACGCCAAAAATCCCGGACAGTAATCTGTCCTTTTAGGGCCAATTGTACGGCATTGCCTGCGTCTAATTGTCCGGCCCCAAAATGATTAAAGGGATCATCATTGATCTTACGGGCCGACTGTTGCAAAACCTCTAAAACTGCATTGGGTTCTTTAATTCCCGCAGCCTTGATTAAAGCTACCACCCCAGCAACGTGAGGGGCTGCCATGCTGGTTCCCTGAAAACCGAGGAACGCCGGTCCCCCCCCCTTAGCGGGATCGATGGTTTCTTGGATAATTTTACCCGTATCGGAGCCGCCGGGGGCAGCAATATCGATTCCGGCCCCGAAATTAGAATAGGGGGCCTTATTTCCGGAGGCATCTACCGCAGAAACCCCGATAACGTGCGGAAAACGGGCAGGATAGGCGGCGGAATTATCATCGGCATTACCGGCAGCAGCGACGATTACCACACCTTTACTATAGGCATATTCGATCGCGTCTTTAATTACTTGGGTTTCCCCTCCACCCCCTAAACTCATATTGATGACATCGGCTTTATTATCGACGGCAAAACGGATCGCTTCGGCAATATCCCCCACGCTTCCCCCACCCGTCCCAGAAAGCACCTTGAGGGGCATAATTTTGGCTTTGTAGGCGATGCCGGCCACCCCGTAGTTATTATTGGTCGATTGGGCAATTGTTCCCGCTACATGGGTTCCGTGACCGTTATCGTCCTCGGCATTGCTGCGATCGTTGACGAAGTCGTAGCCTTCCACAAACTCGGTTTCTCGCAGATCGGGGACTTTTGATACGCCTGTATCAATAACGGCGACGGTTATCCCTTCACCGTGATTTTCTTCCCAAGCGCGTTCGATGTTAATTCCTCGCAGGTTCCACTGTTTGCTATAGTCGGGGTCGTTGGGAGCGACAAAAGCATGATATATATAATCTGGTTCGATCGATTCGGTGTATTTTTTTAGGTCGGAATTGCGGAGAGTTTTAAGAAGTTTGCTATCTCCTGCCACGGTGTAAAGATGTTCATCGATGGAAAAAATACTATTTAAACTGGTGGTTTTTCCCGCTTTTTTGTTGATAGCATTTAACTGCTCATCGAGGACGCTGACGGGTATATCGTCCTTAAAGTCGATTAAAATTGATTGATATTCGCCCCGATTTGCTAATCCAGTAAAGTTAAAGAGAGCAAATCCTAGACCGATAACGAATAGGGTTAACAATAAAATTTTTTTCATAGATTTCCTAAGAATTTATCATTGCAAGGCAAGGTTTTTTTAGTTTCGATGAGAGAATCTGAGGGAAGTTCCCCTATTTTTGTCGCAGTTGAAGATAGGACTAACCAATTACAAAAAGTTACCTGTTGTTTATTTTAAGCTCGATCGCCGATCGCTGTTAATTGCCGACTGGCAAAAATAGCTTCGTAGTGGCGATAATGTTTAAATTCGAGGAGATTATAGAAAGGATCCTCTAGGAAAAAGGTTTTATGTTCGGTTATCTCCCCAGCAAAGCGAGTTTTTGGTTCTAGATAAAATTTTAGTTGATTGACTCGTGCTTGTGCGAGAAGATTGTCCCAATCGCTGGCATCCGGCAGAATTAGACCAAAATGGCGAGGATAAATGCTATTTTGGGGAGTAAGAGGCATTTCCGTGACGTGAGCGACTACCTGATGACCATAGAAATTTAAGATAATCGCTTTCTCGGTTTCCCTTCCCGCTAAACAACCTAAACCATCACAGTAAAAGCTTTTAGCGGTGGATACATCGGTAATCGGAATAGCGAGATGAAAAATTGCAGGTTGATTCATGGCGATCGAGTTTATCGGCATTCTAATAGGTTCCATTCTAGCGATCGAGGGGGGACTTTTCCGAAAATTTTTTCTTGAAATTGGCAATTAGCTAGAGTTTGCTGAATAAATCTAAAAACCTTATTGGATAATATCTTTAGGCTTTGTTTGACATCAAAAAGTGCCGACTCTTAGAGTAATCGCAGGGAAATTTTAGGCACTTTTTCCCTGAAAATCGATAAAACCCCACACCCCCCCCGATGTCGGGGGGGTAG
>NZ_JADEXY010000041.1 GCF_015206885.1 Microcystis aeruginosa LEGE 91341
CTTCCCCACTTCCCCACCTCCCCCATTCATATAGCGGTGTGCAGTCGTATGAGGTACAGTGTCACGAGCTATAAACCATGCTAGGCAAAGCTTGGTTTGTATCTCACTCAAGCGCTTACCGCTATAATTCATAATTCATAATTCATAATTCCCACTCCCCCACTTCCCCACCAGCAAACCCTAGATATTTCGACAAAATTGCGATGCAGAACAACGATAAGGAAAAATTCTGCTATATTATCTGCTAACTCTCTAGAAAACCCAATTAGTTTAATAATCTTTTCCGGGTATCTGAGAAAAAAAATAGTTCATCCCTTTAAAATATGGTTTGAGGGAGATATTTAGTGATTGTGTGAGGCAATTTGTGGTTAACAAGACAAAATCAAGGCCTAAAAGTAGAAAATCAGGCAAATTAGCAGCTAAACCTGTTAAAAAGCGGCGATTGTCCGGTAAATGGTTCCTGACAGCCCTAGGCTTAACCGGCTGCGCCCTAGTTTCCGCTACGGCCGGCGCTATGTTGGCCGTGTCTCTCTCCTCCACACCTTTGCGACAAGCTGCCCTTAGTCCCGAAGAAGCCGCCGCTTTTAACAATCAGCAGGCCATATCCTATGAAAATCTGCAACTTCCCGCCCTCAACCGTCCCGTTAATATTCTGGTAGTTGGCGCAAAAGTGTTGACATCCGATGTCAAGGAGGCAGAAGCCCCAGATTTGGGTTATCATGCCCCGGTTAATTCCTTGGAGGGTTTAACCGATACCATGCTGTTACTGCGTTTTGACCCCCAAAGACAGAAGTTAACCATGCTTTCCATCCCCAGGGATACCCGCACCGATATCGAGGGTTATGGGGAGAAAAAAATCAATCAAGCTAACGCCCTCGGTGGACCTGCTTTAACGGCGGAAACGGTTAGTCATCTTTTGGACGGAGTCGCTATCGATCGCTATGTTCGCATTAATGTGCAGGGTGTGGAAAAATTAATTGATGCTTTGGGGGGGGTGACGGTATATGTTCCCAAAGACATGAAGTATAAAGATTTTAGTCAACACCTCTACATTGACCTGAAAAAAGGGGAACAACACCTCAACGGCGAGAAATTCCTCCAGTTTGCCCGTTTTCGTCACGATGCTAACGGCGATATCGGTCGTATCCAACGACAACAGGAATTAATGCGGTCTTTAGTAGAACAAACCCTAAAACCAGCAACTTTATTGAAAATTCCCGATATTATCGAGGTTATCCGCACTCATATCGATACTAATCTCAGTTTAGAGGAGTTACTCGCCCTAGCCGGCTTTGCCTCCAAAACTCAGCGCGCTGATGTGCAAATGCTACTGCTACCCGGAGACTTTAATGGTGATGGTCGGCAAGGGATCAGTTATTGGCTACCCAATCAAAGTAAAATTCAAGAGCTAGTGGCTCAACATTTTAACCACGGCTCTTTTATGGCTGACATTGAGGAAACGACGCAACCGAATCGCATAGCTGTGGAAGATAGCACCGATAATCCAGAAGCGGTGCAAACTCTAGTCAGATATCTGCGCTCATTGGGTTATGAAAATGTTTTTGTCTCTAAGTCTTCATCGCCAATTCTAGAAACTACCAAAATTATTGCTCAAAAAGGGGATAATTCCCTCGCTGCTGCCCTGCATAATAGCCTTGGTGTCGGGGAAGTTTTGGTGGAAAGTACAGGGAATCTCGCTTCTGATGTAACGATTAAAATTGGTCAAGATTGGCAAGAAAAATCAGCTAATCTTTCTGAGCTATCCCCTGGCAACTAAGAGAAAAATCAAGTTTATCTGAGTTAGGAGTTGAGTTACCCATTGACAAAAAACTCATCCATTATCAGTTATCATTGATTACTGATTGCTCACTGTTTACTTTTTACTGATTACTGATTACTGATTACTCTCCCATGACTCCTTTTGTTGAGAAACTAAAAACTCCTTTAACTAAGCAAAAAATCTCGGTTCTGCAAATTAATTTAGGGAAAAGATGTAACCTTGCCTGTAGCCATTGTCATGTGCAAGCTAGTCCAGTTCGCTCCGAAGAAATGACTCCAGAAGTGTGCGAACAAATTATCGAACTGATCGCAAGATTTCCCCAAATAAAAACCGTCGATCTGACCGGCGGTGCTCCTGAAATGCTCTACGGTTTTAAACCAATTGTGGAAACCTCTAGGAAAGCGGGGAAAGATGTAATTGTGCGCTCGAATTTAACTATTTATTTCGAGAAAGGATTTACTGATATTCCTGAATATTGCGCTGGCCATCAGCTGCGGGTGGTGGCTTCTTTACCCTGTTATCTTGCCGATAATGTGGATAAAATGCGCGGTCTGGGAGTCTATGATCGATCGATCGCCGCATTACAATGGTTGAACCGTCTTGGATACGCTCAAGAGCCGAATTTGATTGTGGATTTAGTCTATAATCCCCAGATTCCTAAGTCAGAGAATTTTTCTCTCACACCGGATCAGGTATCTCTAACACGGGATTACAAAAAGTTCTTGCAAGAACATTTTAATATTTCTTTTAACAATCTGTTTACCATCACTAACCTACCCGTCGGCAGGACGCGCTTCCATCTGGAACACCGGCAACTCTATCAACCCTATCTTCAATTCCTCGAAGACCATTTTAATGGCGATACTGTCGAACATTTGATGTGTCGTAATCAGCTTTCGATCGATTATTTGGGTAATATCTATGACTGTGATTTTAATCAGATGGAGGCTCTGGCTGCTTGCACCAGTCAAGGCCAAAAATTAACCCTGCCAGATTTATTACAAGCGGATAGTTTAGATGTAATTACGGAGGTACAAACCGCTTCCTATTGCTACGGTTGCACTGCCGGCAGCGGTTCCAGTTGTGGGGGAGCTTTGATTTCAATCTGAACAAGTGTACTGGATTGACAGCGCATCTCGGAAAATTTAGTACAAATGCTCGGACTAGCTCTCCCTGCTGCCAACTCGGGTGCTGTCTTAACGAGTAATCTTAGATAGTTAAAAGTTTAACCGATGATTAGGGACCAGAAAAAACCGCCGATTCGATATCTTGACGACTAAGGGAGTATTTAAAAGCGCGATTGATGTCACTGCCATCATTGGCTGCTCGAAAGTAACGAACGGTGATTTCTTCGATATCGAGGCAGATTTCCGCTTTCCATGTCGGTTTTTCCACAGTCCAACAGTGAACATTCTCGGTATTTTTCCGACAACCTAATTTAACTAGCCATGCTTCGATCGCCGGTAAGGGATGATTATAGAGGGGAGTATCAGCAGTGGGAATCTTCATCGCATCTAAATCAAAAATAATTGGGCTACAGTGACGGCATTCTCTCCTCGAAGCATAGCAATAATCACCGCTAGTAACAAGCAGCCGAGCAGGGTGAGTGCCAAGATAAACAAAGCAAAAATCTCTCCCGAAGATAGGGGGCGATCGGTCGGATCGAGATAGGCGCTACGATTAGCTATGGGTTCATCGCTATCCGGGATAGTTTGGATGACATTCCAGCGCGAGTAACCTATCTGTAAATCATACAGGGAACGGCGATCGGGATTACTCAGGGTGGCATAAGCTTCGTTAAGACGCTGGAATTTAACCGTTGCCACTTCGGGGCTGAGTTCGGTAGTATCAGGGTGATATCGTTTGCTCAGTTCCCGATAGGCGCGTCGCACTTCGATCACCGAGGCGCTCGGATGTAGCCCGAGAATGGCATAATAGGTATTGGCAAAGCGCGAGTTAGCGGCAATGACTCGCGGGGTGGTTGGGGAATTATCGCGCTCGAAGGTCACAAGATTTTTTACACTAAAAATTGTCTTAATATTTTAACTCTGTTGATCATGAAATCTCGTTATCGGCTGCGTCTTCGGATCTGTCTTGTCTTTCTTATTATGGCCCTGACGAGTTTGTCTCCTTGGCTAACCTCTAGCGCCTATGCGGGGATCGATGATGATCGCCTCGATGGTAATATTTTTGTGGTCTATGCGGGTAATGGTTCCCTCGTACCACCGCGTCTAAATTTAGCGGAAACTTTTCAACGGAAAATTCCAGCTATTATTGTCTATTATCTGGATGATAGTAGTGATTGTAAGCGATTTGCGGCGATTGTCTCCCGTTTTCAAGAGTTTTACGGTCGCGCCGCCAGTATTATCCCCGTTACTGTCGATTCTATCCCCTTAAAGTCTTCCTATCGTCCCGATGAACCGGGTTACTATTATCGCGGTGGGGTTCCCCAAACGGTGGTTTTAGACCAACAGGGTAAAGTGGTTTATGATGGTTTGGGCAATGTTAAATATGAAGATGTGGATGATGTCTTAAGAAAGGTTTTTGATCTTTTGCCTCGATCGCAATCGGTAGAGTTAAAAAGACGCTCTTTTAACGAGTTTAACGCTGAATTGCGCTAGTCACCTCTTTTTTATCCTCAATTGAACCAAAAATAATCATTTAGAGATGCTGTCAGCAGCGTCTCTATCTTGTTTTTAGCAACAATAAAATTATTTACTTATTGCTTTTATTATCATTTAAGATTTATTTTAACCAATAAATGCTAGGCAATTCAGATTTTATCTGGAGTAAGTAGGTAGGCGTTAAAAGTTATCAGATGCCCCTCTTATTAAGGGAGGACTAAGGGGGGATCGGCACCCCCCTTATCAAGGTTCGATCCCCCCGCCTACCGGCACCCCCCTTATCAAGGGGGGCAGGGGGGATCGAACCTAAAATCTATCTTCAATTTAATTATAACCAGCTACTTAACATTTAAAAAATATTAGCAACAGTGTCAGACTGGAAAAAGTTTGCTAACCTGATTATATTGAGAACAATAATCATTCTTATAGGTGTGGGAGACAGCAATGAAAATCAAGCAAAATTTCCTAACAGCAGCGATATTACTGGGTTTTTCCAGTCCGGTACTGGCTAATAGTCTCGAAAACCTCTCTAGTAACCCCATGGCACAGGTAACAAGTGTCAATCAATTGCGGGATGTTTCTCCCACCGCCTGGGCGTTCGAGGCCTTAAGAAGTCTCGTGGAGAGGTATGGTTGTATAGTAGGTTATCCTGACCGCACTTTTCGCGGTGAACGCGCTTTAACTCGTTGGGAATTTGCCGCCGGGTTGAATTCCTGCTTAAATACCCTAGAAAGATTGATTCAAGAAGGAGTGGCGGTATTAAAAGAAGATCTAGACAAAATCAAGCGATTAGTCAGCGAATTCGAGACCGAATTAGCGGCATTGGGTGCTAGGGTTGATAACTTGGAAAATCGAGTCGCTTTTCTGGAAAATAATCAATTTTCCACCACAACTAAATTAACCGGGGAAGTGGTGATGGCATTATATGGGGTAGCCACAGGAGAAAAAAACGGTGGTGAAGGGATTGCCCAAGTGCCAGCTTTTGGTTATCGGGCCCGTTTAGAATTAAATACTAGCTTCACAGGCAAAGATTTACTCTATACCCGTCTAGCAACGGGAAATATTGCCGATTTAGCCGATACTACGGGAACTTTTGAAAGTACCTTAGCCTTTACCCAACCGGACGGCAACGATTTACTACTAGAAGTTTTAAACTACAGTTTCCCCGTCACAGAAAATATCTACCTCTGGTTAGAAGCGACGGGAGGTGCTAAAGATGACTTTACCAATACCCTCAACTTTTTGGATGGAGATGGTGCTAGTGGGGCGCTTTCCACTTTTGGTACTCGCAATCCCCTTTATTTTGCCCCCGGACAAACTGGACTCGGTTTACAGGGTAATTATGGCGCTTTGCAATTCAGCGCCGGTTATCTTGCTGGGGATGCTAACGATCCTAACCCGGGTGCGGGTTTATTTAACGGTTCCTATACTGCCCTAGGGCAGCTGGGTTATGTTCCAAACGAGAATTTTGGCATTGCTTTATCCTACTTTCATGGTTATAACCAATTAGATACGGGAACGGGAAGCCAGCGCTCGAATTTCCGATTTTTCACCGAAGAACTATTCGGGGAGGCCGTGCCGACAATTAATAATAGTTTGGGGTTACAATTTACTTGGCGAATTGTCGATGGTTTTGTCCTCGGTGGTTGGGGTGGCTATACAAAAGCTATCACCCTTAGCACCTTAGATGGACAACTAGAACGCGGAGATTTAGATATCTGGAATTGGGCGGTAACTTTGGCTTTTCCTGATTTATTTAAGGAAGGAAATACGGCGGGTGTTATTGTTGGTATGCAGCCTTGGGTATCTAGTTCTAGTATTAGATTAAATGATGGCAGTTCCACCAATGATCCCGATACTTCCTTTCATATCGAAGGATTTTATGAGTGGAAAATCACCGATAATATTGCCCTTACTCCAGGGGTAATCGTGATTACTTCTCCTAACTCAAATAACAACAATTCCACCTTAGTTATCGGTACTATTCGCACGACTTTTACGTTCTGATTTGTCTAGGCAGCCGGTCAGAAATAAAGATAAAGTATGACGGGATTTAACATCATTTCTCGACGACTGGCTGCCGTTCGGACATTCCGCACTCTAAACTAACTGAATGAAGGGGCATTTATGGTATTTTTAGAGAAAATTTAGCCTATTTTTGTGGGTTACTTTTTAATGGCGATACAATGAAGTTACTGCCACTTAATGAAACCTCTATGAGCCTCATCCTTCCCTCTGAACTTCTGCAAACAGTACAAATGACTGAAGCTCAAATGCTCACGGAAATCGCTATCATGCTTTATCAGCAGCAACGTCTTCAATTTGAACAAGCAGCTGAACTAACGGGAATGGCGATCGATGATTTCTACCAATTGCTAGTATCGCGTAATATCCTCACTCCACCCACTGACCCCGACGACGAACCAAAAGAACTCATCCTCACCAGTCTTTGTATTTCTCTTCAGCAAGCTAAAGAAGGCAAAGTACATCCCATCTCTGAACTCTGGGATGGCATAGATGACTGAAGAAATTCCTCCTATTAAAATCCTTTTCTCCGATCAATTCAAGGATCGACTTCGCATCCTCGCCAAACGCTATCGGAGCATTCGTACTGACCTACAACCTCTAATTGATGACCTTCAGATAGGCAAATTCATCGGCGATCAAATACCAGGAATAGGCTACACTGTCTTTAAAGTTCGCCTCAAAAACAGTGCTATTCAAAAGGGCAAAAGTAGCGGCTATCGTGTTATCTATCAACTTAAAGACAATAGTTGTATTTTGATGCTCCTCATCTATGCCAAATCTGACCAAACGGACATCCCAGCGCAGCAAATTCAAGACATCATTAATAAGTTTGAAAATTTTTAGAAGTATTAATAGATGCCAAAAACAAACCCCCTCAAGATTGAATGAAGGGGCATTTATGGTATTTTTAGAGGCAATTTAGCCTACTTTTGTGGTTGCTTTTTCAGTGGATTTAGAGGGTTTTAGTTGGCGCTTGAGGGTTGAAGCTGCTCCTAGTGTGCCGAGAGCGAGGAGGCCGAGGATGGCGGATGGTTCAGGAACAGAGGTAGTGTTGCCTAAATTGTAACGAAAAGACGCGCTTGACAAGGCGGTATTAGCATCGCCTGAGCTAGGATAAGCAGGGCTACTGGCAGTGACATACTGAAAAGGAGTAAAGCCAATATTGCTGACGTTGCCCCCCGTAGGAAGCTGCCCACCTTCACCATAAGGATCGCCGAATTTTTTCAGGCCGTATGCAATTACCGAGTAATTGCCCGGTGCTAAATAGATAGGGTTGGTAAGGGCTTTGAAGCGAAAGGAACTTTCTAGTGAAGCGCCAGTGCCGCTGGCGATATTGACCGAACCGCCGGTGATGGCTGAGACATTGGCGTTCGCTGCCCCTGCACCTGAGTTGATTTTAAACAGGGTTACATCATGTGGGTCTACCAAGCCATTCCCGCCCAAGTCGAAAACGCCCAAGTCTATGACAGTGATGCCTGACCCAGTGACGGTAAATTGGCGACCAATGTTGACTGGCCCGTTGCCGAACGGAAATAGTCCCTGAGTTGCGCCAACACCGCCATAGGACAATATAGCAGCCTGTGCAGTCCCAGTTACCGCCAGACTGATGAGTATTACCCCACCTCCCACAGAGTTTTTGACAAGTTTTGCCAATGTCATGCCTAAATTCCTCTTAAAAAATGTATTTTGACCTTGAGAGGCCAGACATAACAATACACATTCCCCCCCCCACAACTGTATTAAAAGCTACAATTTAATAAAGTCTTTATATTTCTCTCCCCTAACCAGCGATCGAGATTTTGGGGTTTTTGGGGAGTTCAAGAGCTTGGAATTGTACAATAAGGTTGTACAAGTCTCCCCTAAAAATCATGTTAAGCAAAGAAACCACCTACTCTCAGGCGAGAATGAATTTAGCTAGTCTCTTAGATCAGGTGTGTGACGAATCTCAAATTATCGTCATTAAGCGTCGCAATCAGAAAAATGTGGCTTTAATTGCTGAAGATGAGCTTTCCAGTTTATTAGAGTGTGTTTATTTACTGCGATCGCCAGAAAATGCCCAACGCTTATTTCGCTCTTTAGCATGGACCCAGACAGAAGATGCAACTCCTCAAACATTAGCTGAATTGAAAGAGGAGTTAGGAATTGACTCCTAAAAGAGAAAATAAGCCAGATAAACCTAAAAATAATCCTATTCATGGTTATTTCCCCGTTTTTAGTCCTGATTTCAAAGCAGATTTAGCTTGGTGGTATCGGAACGAACCGAAAAAAGGCGATAAAATTTTAGACTTATTGGCAGATATTTTGGATGGCGATCCGTTTACAGGATTTGGTAAACCCGAACCTCTTAAGTGTATTGCTGCCGATACTTGGTCACGACGGATCGACTTAGAGCATCGTTTAGTTTATAAAGTCACAGGAAATAAGGTTTATTTTTTACAAGCTCGCTATCATTATCAATCAGGCTAAACTCAGACAAACCCATCAAGAACTGTTACAGCCCACATTCCGTACTAAAAAACAAGGACAAAGAAAATAAGAAAAACGGCTCTCTCGGATTTGGTGGGTAAAATGTATTCTAAGATACATTTCTCCTAGCGAGGGGGTGGAACGAACCACAAAGACACAAAGGACACAAAGATTGATCGATCATATAGTAAGTTAAACTTATCACACAGACCACTAGAAGAGCCAATCTAAAAATTTTGTTGGGTAAGACTTTTAGACCTTTTGGAAATCAAAAAGTACTGGGCATGGGAGTGATCAGGGGGAAAATTCAGGCACTTTTTCCCTGAAAATTAGGTAATTAGCCACCTTAAAACCAGTAAAACCCCACACCCCACATCCCACACTCTGCCCCCAGGAAAAACTCTTTTAGCAGACCCTAATTAATTAATACCAATAACTAGAACTTTGTTGGGGCTCAGGGGCAAAAGCTAACCAGTAAGGGAATTGTAAAAGAGCGAAATTGAGCCTTTCTTCGGTATCATCTATGATAATGAGCGGTGAATACTTATCCTCGATTAAACGTTCCGCTTTTTGAATTAAAGCTTCCGGAGACTCAAAGAGAACGATGCCGCGGTCTGGTCCAAAATCGGCGCGGGAAATGCCGAGACAATCTTGGAGACCGCGCCGCCATTCGCCTAAACGTTCGGGACTATTAGCCAGAACGAGAGAACGGAAGCGATCGCCCTGTAATTCCGCCATAATCGAGATAATTGCCGAAGCCACCAGAATATTCTGGAGACGGCTGCCCATACCGCGAACCGTACCCCGGCCCCCCTGTTTAAAGAACCACTGTTGCACCCGTTCGGCGTGAATTGGTTCAAAAGTGCGCCGTAATTGCCAAGGGGGACCGTAATAGTCAGGACGACTGCGATAACGGTCTAAAAGAGTTTGGATGCGCTGATTTTGCTCAGAAAAGCCCTGTCTGGGGGTAGATTGTCCCACTGGTTCCGATTCATAACCCGAACGGTTAGAGCGACGGGGTTCTTGCCAATTATCCCGGCCCTGGTTACTGCTGCGGGGGGGACGGGGACTTTCTTCGCGATCATCCCGGCCTTGACTGCCACGGGATGGACGGGGGTTTTCCTCCCGTTCAGTCCGCAGGGGAGGTTCCACGGGTCGGGGGGATTTTTCGGGGGTTTCAAAACGGGGTAATTCCAACTGTTCGGCAGCCGCGGCCAAATCCTGTAAACTGCCCACCAGATAGTCTTTAAATCCCTGAACCCGCACGGCTAGTTCCTGGGAGACTCCGGCGAAATTACTCCGCATTTCCTGCCGAATCCGCTCACGACGGCGTTCTAACTGTTCGATCGCCACTTCTAAAGCCTGTTTGCGTTGTTCTAGGTCTTTTACGCCTTCCTTGAGCATTCTTTCGATTTGAGCTTTGATATCCCCCAATTCCTCGGCGATCAAGCGTTCTTTTTCCGCTTTTAATGCCGAGATTTCTGCCGCTAGGCTCTGTTTTTGCCGTTCTAGAGCCTCGATTTCTGCTCGTAGGGGTTGCGCTTGGGCTGCGGGAACTAATTCGCCTTCGGGGACGGTTTCCGATGGCAGGGGATTCTCTACTGGGCGATCGTTCCAGAGATCATCAAAACTAAATTCTTCGACAGATTCATTGGGTAAGTCTGTCATTTTGTCAAGGGGTAAAACATTAAAATCTTCTGAAGTCATCGGCTTTAGAAATGCAGAGCGAACAGAGGGCCAAGGCAGGTAATTAAGCAAGTGGTTCTAATTAATAGACGATATATCTTGCCTTTGATCCCCCCTGCCCCCCTTAATAAGGGGGGTGCCGATAGGCGGGGGATCCCCCCCTGCCCCCCTTAATAAGGGGGGTGCCGATAGGCGGGGGGATTTGACAATTTTTAACACCTACCTACTTAAGACGCTATTAGCTAGATTTCATTTTATCTCAATCTTAGTTCGCTTCTGAGTCGATCGCCTGCGATGCTGCTAAAGGACAGTATTTTTCGAGACACAGTCTCAGGGTTGCGCTGTCAAAGATAATGGGCAAAAAATGAATGCTGTTAATTTCTTTGAAATAAAATAGGATTGGGACTTTATTCCAGAAAATCCGCCAATTTTGCCATTCTTGGTAGGGAAAGGAGCGAATTTGTTGCCCAGATAGATAGACATCTAGGGAAGTGGGGGTAAACTGGAGACGAATGCGGGTAGTCTGGAACATCAAGAATAGTCCTAACAGGGAGAAAATTATGCCGAGCCAGACCTGTAAAAAGAGTAAAGGCAGCGATAAAATTACCAAAAACAGGGGAATTCGATAGTTAGGAGCCAGTTCGATCGTTCCTGTTACTTCTTGCGGGGAAATAGTTTTCATCGGGGTCCCTATCGGCAGTCAGCCAAAATATCTTCGCTTCTAGTTTATCCCATTGTTTTTCGATAGGCGATCGAGATAATCGAGACTCGATCGGCGATGATCTGGAGGTGTCATGGCATTGTAGAAAGAGACTTTACCCCCATAGGCGCGCCGGAGATTAAAATCAGTTAAGACCTTAGATCGTTGATCGGCGAGGATCAATTCTTTATTTAAGAGGATTAAATCAGCAAAATGGGTGATAGATTCGCCTAAATCATGGTTAACCACCATGACAATTTTATTTTCTTGGGCTAACTCACCAAAGATATTAAACAGAATCCCCTCGGTTTTTTGATCTACCCCAACGAAAGGTTCATCAAAACAGAAAATCTCCGCTTCTTGGGCCAAAGATCTGGCTAAAAAGACTCTTTGCTGTTGTCCTCCCGACAACTGACCGAGGGGACGATGGCGTAAATCAGCCATTTCCACCCGTTCTAGGGCATTTAAAGCCTTTTGACGACTAATATGGGAAAAAGGACGAAACCAACCCGTTTTTCTGACTCTCCCCATCATTACCACATCCCAAGCGGTGACGGGATAGGTCCAGTCGATTTGAGATCTTTGGGGAACATAAGCGACTTTATCGAGTTGTTGCTGTAGAGATTGCCCTTGATAGTTAACGCTTCCCTGTTGTACGCGAATTAATCCTAGCATGGCTTTGATCAGGGTACTTTTGCCCGCACCGTTGGGACCGATAATACCGGTTAATCGTCCGGGATGAATTTTCAGGGTGATATCCCGTAGGGCCTCCACGCCGCGATAATATACTCCCAGATGACTAACTGTAATTGTCCTTTGCATAGTTTTTACCCCGAGTCTCCAGTTCTAGCATAACTAAAAATGAGACAAATATGAAGCAACCATGAAAAGATTATGAAAGATAGCTAGGGTGAGATCAATCGCCACTCAGTAAAGCTTCCACGAATTCGTAACTGGAAAAAGGCCGCAGATCCTCGATTCCTTCCCCGGCGCCGACAAAGCGAATCGGGAGGTTAAGCTGACGCGCTACGGCAAGGGCAACACCCCCTTTAGCTGTACCATCGATTTTAGTCAGGATCACGCCGCTTAATTGGGCAGCTTCCGAGAAGACTTCTGCTTGTCGCAGGCCGTTTTGTCCTAAAGTGGCATCGAGAACTAGAAGGGATTCCACCACGGCACTCTCGGCTTTTTTGTCGATAATGCGGCGAATTTTGCTTAATTCTGCCATTAAGTTCTTTTTATTCTGCAATCTTCCCGCCGTATCCACTAAGAGTAATTCTACCTCCCTGGATTTAGCGGCCTCGATACCATCGTACACCACGGCGGCTGGGTCGGTATTTTTGCCCGGGTTGGCAATGACTTCGACTTGCGATCGCTCTCCCCAAACTTTCACCTGTTCCACGGCAGCGGCACGAAAGGTGTCGGCAGCGGCAATTATACAGCTATAGCCAGATTGTTTAGATAAATGGGCTAATTTGCCGATAGTCGTTGTTTTACCGACTCCGTTAACTCCTGTGAGCATCCAGATATTTAATTTGCCCTTTTCTGGCTCAAAACCAGGGTTGCTATAATTGGCTAAAGGTGCATCTAAAATCTCGCGGATAATTTCTTTGAGATATTCGATCGCTTTTTCGGGGGGCAGAGCTTCCTGTTTTAGCTTATTTTGGAGGGTAGTGATGATATAATCGGTGGCATCTACCCCCACATCGGCCTGAAGCAATAAAGCTTCGATTTCCTCCACCGCGTCTTGATTGAGGGGACCCTGACCGACCACGGCCTTAAGCTGATTGACCAAGCTGCGGCGCGTTTTGCCTAAACCCTGACGCAATTTTTTTAACCAGGTGATTTCTTCTTCCGAAACGTCCTCTGCTTGTCGTCCCTGATTGGCTAAAACTTTGGCCGACCAGATAAAGTCCTCATCTGGTTCTGTGGGGGTTTCGATGGCGGTTTCTTTGAGAATTTCGAGGCGATCGGATTTTTTCAGCCATGCGGGGGTATTATCCTCGGTTTCTTCTTCTTTAACTGGTTCTTGCTCTTGCGGAGGTTCTGTTTCAGCAATAGATGTTTCAGGGGTTTCGCTCACGACGGCCTCGGCCGTGGCTTTTTTCTCTTGAATATTTTTAAAGGCTTTTTTGGCCCAATCTAAATACTCTTCCTGACTGGTTGTCTCGCTGGGGGTTTCCTCTACGGGTGCGGGGGGTGCTTGTTCTTGTTCGGGTTGGACTTTCTGACGACGGAACCAGTTAAACATAGGAGAAACTAAACATAAAACTATTTATCTAGTTTATCTTAACCCTTGAAGTGAGCAATTTTGATAGTTAGATTTTTAATTATGGATTTCTTCGCATTTTTTGCCAGAGATTAAGGAAAAAATGATAGCCTTGCTCAAGGATAACTTTATCTCTTTTTAGGGAAATGCTGTATCCTAGAAAATAGAATAGGAAGGAGAGTCAAAAATGTTAAGCGCTACCGAAACTAAATATTATACTCCCGAAGAATATCTAGCTCTGGAGGAAACGTCCGAGGATAAACATGAATATCGTCAAGGAGAAATTATCCCAATGGTAGGAGCCACCACTAATCATAATCAGATTTGTCTAAATTTTTGCCGTAATTTTCCCTTAAATATCAATAATCAAGATTATTATACTTATATGGAAACGGTGCGTTTATGGCTGTCAGATTATAGTATTTACACCTATCCCGATGTGATGGTGATTAAAGGTCAACCTCTCTATCAAGGGAATAGTCAATCTAACGTGATCAATCCTTTAATTATTGTCGAAGTTCTCTCCAATTCTACCCAAGCTTATGATCGAGGGGATAAGTTTAAATTCTATCGTTCCTTGCCAACTTTTCAGGAATATATTCTGATCGAACAATCTAGTTATAGTGTGGAACGTTACTATAAACAAAAGGATGATCAATGGTTAATTGATTTCGTCACTGGGGAAAATGCAGTTTTACAATTGGTGTCGGTAGATTGGCAGATTTCTTTGCAAGATTTATATCAAAGAGTCAATTTTGACCTAGCAGAAACCTAAAATTAAGAGAAAGGTGAAAAAGAGTCGCTGTCAAGAAAATCGTCATCTCAAAATAGCCAACTTTTTTGGTATAATAGACGGACTACTATATGTTAAATCTATGGACGCTCTAGATTTTTCCGATCAACTACAATGGACCGCAGAAGCAAAAGCAAAACTGAAAAATATTCCCTATTTCGTTCGTTCCCAAGCGCGTCAAAGGATAGAAGAATTAGCTCGTCATGCCGGTTCCGATCGAGTTACCGTGGAAATGGTAGAACAGGCTAGAGTAGAATTCGGACAGTAGATTTTTAGCCGCCAATTTGGGACATAGTACGGGTATAAATGCCGCTTGATGTGCCGGAATCACGCAGTTTAAAGTTTATTTCTGCTTTCAGTTCTATTAATCCCCGGACTCTTTCCCTGATTTCTGCTGGCGAAATTCCCTGACGGAGGGCAGTTTTTAGGTCAATTTGTCCAGTTTCGTTGAGGAGACAGGGACGCAACCAACCATCGGCCGAAAGACGTAGGCGGTTACAGCGATCGCAAAAACACTCCGACATCTGACTAATAAAGCCAATTGTACCCTTAGCCCCCGGAATTTGAAAAACATCGGCTGGACCATTTCCCCGCACTTGACCCTCATTTAAGCCCCATTTTGCCCGAATTCGCCCCCTTAATTCCTCGTTCGCAATCCAAGCTTTTTCTTGAAATAAATCACCGTTACCGATGGGCATAAACTCGATAAAACGGACGTGCCAACGCTTCTCGATGGTCAAAGCCGCTAAATCCTCCACTTCTGCCTCATTTATCCCCGGAATCACCACCACATTCAATTTTAAGGGGTCAAAACCCACTCTCTGGGCCGCTTGAATACCTGCCCAAGTTTTTTGCCAACGACTCCGGCCGCGATTACCGATAATTTTATCGAAAGTGTCGGGGTCGAGGGAGTCTAAACTGATATTAATCCGTCTTAGTCCGGCCTCATACAACATTTCGGCTAAATTGTCAAGTAAATAGCCATTAGTGGTCAAGGCTAAATCGCTAGTAGCAGATAAAGAGGCGATATCGCGCACAATCTCCACTACTTCGGGATGTAAGAGAGGTTCCCCACCAGTAAGGCGAAATTTGCGGAAACCGAGGGGAATAAAGACATTTTTGACTAAAGTAAGAATTTCCTCCCGGGTGAGTAAGTCTTGCAGTCGAACATAGGCCAATTCTGCATCTTCAGGCAGACAATACTGACAGCGAAAGTTACAGCGATCGATTAAACTAATCCTGAGATAGTCGATTTGGTTCATGTTCACGGGGCAATACTGTCATAAAACTTCATGAATTTATCATAACAATTTCGGCTCGATCGATATATAGACATCGGGCCAAGTTTCCAGAAAACCACGGCTACATCTAGATTTTAGTCTATGATGACAATAGATTTAGTCAATGGCAAGAGCCAATAATGATTGGTAAATTTGATAATTTTTCTTGATTGTACTTAACCAAAAAGGTCAGCTAACACCGGCAAGAAATATTAAACAATCCTCTAGATATGGACAAACAGAATACTATCTAAATTGAGCGAGCCAGTAATGCTATGATCAAAAATTAATTATCTTGAGATGGTAATTTGTGTGATGTTACCTTTTTTACTACCCATTGCCCAAACTCCCCCTAGTGTAGAAATAATTCGACCAGCGCAGGTGCGTCCTTTACCGAATCAACTAGATCAAGTTCCCGTTTTTAATAGTAATAGTCCCGAATTATTGCTAGGAGAAGGGATTTTGCTTTCAACTTTTCCCCCTCAAGAAAAAAGATTTCCCTCGGCCCATTTAAATTATGCTTTTCAGGGACGCTTTGATATCTTTGCACACCACGTAGCGAGAGGGAGTTTCCCCGATAATTTACGCACCCTTTATCTGGGTGTATTACTCCACAATCCCAGTCCTAATCCCGTGACCGTTAAAATTTTGCAGGGGGCCAGTTATTTGAGTCAACCCGATGCAGCTTTTATCGATTTACCGGCACAAGTGGAAAATAATCAGGGGACGGTTTTTGCTGGGCCGGGAAGTCGGGTAATGGGGGATATTTTAATGGGGCAGCGTCAGGATATTTTTCCCGATAGGATTATTATTCCCCCCGGGGAGAGTTTTATGGTCTTAAATGCGGCGATTCCCGTGCGCGATTTGACTCCACCCTTAAACGGGAGATCCACTTATCTCCGTCTGGAAAGTGACGGTCTTCTCTACGCTGCTAGTTTAGCTCTTTATGCACCCCTAGATGAAAATGGGCAGGAAAGACCACCAAATCTGACAGAATGGGAAAATTTGCTAGAAAAAGGCGATTTATCAACTCCGCGCGATCGAGCGCCCAGTCCTCCCAATAGTCAAGGACAGATAATTTATGGACGGGTAGCGGGGGTGTCTCAAGGTTCAGCTTGGCCAGCCCGATTGGTCGATCGAGCTTCTTTATGGTTAAATATTCCTGATTCTGGTCAATCTATAGCCTATGGGATTAGCACCCTACCTGGGGGCAAATTGGGAACGGAACAAAATCAAAGTGCTAGTATGTTAGTTCGCTATCCCGATACGGCCTATCAAGCTCATGGTAATTACGGTGTGGAATATAGGTTAAGTTTACCTCTATTTAATCGAACTGATGAGGCGAAAACGGTGACTATTGCGCTAGAAACACCGATTAAAGAGGATTTTATTGGGCAGGGTTTGCGTTTTCTCGATCCGGCTGCCCCACAAGTGTTTTTTCGGGGAACGGTAGCCGTCAATTATAGCGATGATCAAGGACAGGCACAAAGCAGATTTTTCCATCTCGTCCAAAGACGCGGACAAGAGGGAGAATCTTTAGTGACTCTGACTATTCCTCCAGGGGATTGGCGTGTAGTACAAGTAAATTTTTTATATCCACCAGATGCTACTCCTCCACAGGTTTTAACGATTAAGACCGAGTAGAACAAGTTTAAAATTGACCGTTAACGATCGCAATATTCCATTGACCGTCTTGGTTGGTTTCAAAGGCAATTTGGCGACCATCACCGCTAATGGTGGGATTGCGGACGCTTCCCCGCAGGTTAGCGGTTAACAGGGTTACACGGGACCTGGAACGATCATAAACCATGACATCACTTTTACCCCGTTCGCTGGAGATATAGGCAATTAAACGACCGTCAGCATTTAAAGATGGCTGATCTTGGCTAGAATCGCCACGATTTAGGTTAGGAAGATTAACTAAGCGCTTTTCTTGCAGATCGAATAAATATATACTACGACGACCGGAGCGATCGGAAGCGAAGGCCAAATAGCGACCATCAGCACTATAACTGGGGAATTGATCGGGAGCAAAACTATTTAAACCACCAGCGGGAACTTGAGGAGTGATCAAAAGAGGGGAATTACAGCCACTTATCCCCGATAACAGCCCAAAAGAGGCCAAAAATCGCCCCAGCCAGACAAAAAATTTTTTTTCTTTCATCTTGACTTTTGACCCCAAATGTGCTAGTAACTTTCTTCCTTGCCGACGGTTTTGAGGGTAAGTAGTTGATTGCCTTGACTGAGACTATCGGCGATCGCTTCTCGAATCGGTAGGTCAATACTGGTTTCTGCGAGGATTTCTTGGGCTTTTTGCCGCAAATCTGCCCCGGTATCGGCATCTACTTGGTCTAGATCGAGTAATTCTTGCGATAGCTGTTCGATCGAATTCGGGTTAGTCATAGCTCAGGCTCCCAACAAGCTTAATTACAATCCCATGGTAAAGATGGTCCGTCTCTAATTGGGGATTTTTTGGCTTTAATTCAGGATTGATAAGCTGTTCGTAATTTAAATTGCTTGTTGAGATCAGGCGGTCGGCAGGAGGCAGGAGATTATTTTTATTTATTCTCCCCACTTCATAATTCATCATTCATAATTCATCATTCCCTCTCTCTCAAAAAAATTTTCCCAGAGGTGCTTGACATAACCCTGATGATGAAGTTACAATTGGAATTGTCGCAAAAATGGGATTGTAGTTCAATTGGTTAGAGCACCGCCCTGTCACGGCGGAAGTTGCGGGTTCGAGCCCCGTCAATCCCGTAGAAATTTAGGTTAGAGTCACCCAAGGCCAGTTAGTAAACCTCTGGCATGGTTGATTTTTCAGGGTTCAAAAATGGCGAAAATAAGGATTAAATGCCATAAAATCTGTAAATAGACCATTTAATTGATTATTATTCATTTTTAATTCTCCTGACTACTGGCTCCTGGCTACTGACTCCTAAACCTAACAGCAATTTTTGATTTTTACAAGAGTTCCATCCTGTGAGCAGTAGGATGAATAAACAGTATCCTACTGCCTAGATTGGTTCTAATTTACCGATAAACCAGCATTAGCTTGAGTATAATCGGGTAATTCAATCTTTACCGGTTGTACCCGCCAGATTTCCTCGCAATATTCCCGAATCGATCGATCGCTAGAGAATTTACCCATGCGGGCTACATTAAGAATCGCTAAACGACTCCAATGTTCTTGATCTTTATAGGCACGACCGACTCCTTCCTGACAGTCGATATAGGATTGATAATCGGCCAGTAACATATAGGGATCATTGTAGATAAGATTATCCACAAGCGGGCGGAATAAACTACTATCACCCCGGCTAAAAAATCCCGAACCAATGAGGTCTAATACTGCCCGCAATTCTTCGTTATGGTAATAGTATTCTTGGGGATTATAACCAGCGGCTTTCTTAGCATAAACTTCCTCGGTTGTCAAGCCAAAAAGAAAGAAATTTTCTGCTCCCACCTCTTCACGAATTTCGATATTTGCCCCATCAAGAGTACCGATAGTTAAGGCACCATTCATGGAGAATTTCATATTACCAGTTCCCGAAGCTTCTTTCCCAGCAGTGGAAATCTGTTCGGACAAGTCGGCAGCTGGATAAACCCGTTGACCGAAGGTGACATTATAATCGGGTAGGAAAACCACTTTTAAACGTCCTCCAATCGTCGGATCATTATCGATCACTTCTGCCACAGAATTAATCAATTTAATGATTAATTTCGCCATAAAATAACCCGGGGCTGCCTTACCACCAAAAATAAAAGTACGGGGAGTAATATCGAGATTGGGATTATTTTTGAGGCGATGATAGAGACTGACGATATGTAAAACGTTGAGATGTTGCCGTTTATATTCGTGAATGCGTTTTACCTGCACATCAAAGAGGGTACTAGGATCAACTTTAATGCCGACTTTTTTATCGATATAATTGGCTAAATCTGCCTTAATATCGTATTTAATTCGTCGCCAAGAATCCCGAAATCCTCCATCATCCACATAGTTTTCTAACCCGCGTAAATCCTCCAGATGCTTAATCCAATTTTGGCCGATTTTTTCTGTAATCGCAACAGTCAAGCGGGGATTACTAGAAACTATCCAGCGTCGGGGAGTAACTCCATTGGTTTTGTTACTAAACTTTTCGGGAAAGAGTTCATAGAAATCGCGCAGAACATCTTTTTTCAGTAATTCTGTATGGAGGGCTGCCACCCCATTAATTGCCTGGGAACCCACACAGGCAAGGTGAGCCATACGAACGTATTTTTCGCCGCTTTCATCGATTATAGATAAACGGGACATTTTGCCGTCATCATGGGGATAAATAATGCGAATTTTATCCAAGAAACGATGGTTAATTTCGTAGATAATTTCCATTAATCGCGGTAAAAGACGACCAAAAATACTCAAAGGCCATTTTTCTAAAGCTTCTGGCAAAAGAGTATGATTAGTATAGGCGAAGGTATTTTGAGTAATAAACCAAGCTTTATCCCAATCGAAATGATGCACATCAATTAACAAGCGCATTAACTCAGCTACCCCGACGGAAGGGTGAGTATCATTCAATTGTACCGACCATTTTTGATGAAAATTATCGAGACTGGGGTTCTCATGTAAGTGAATACGAATCATATCCTGTAGGGAACAGGAAACAAAGAAATATTGCTGTTCTAAACGTAGTTCTTTGCCTTGAATTGGTTCATCGTTAGGATAGAGAACTTTACTGATATTTTCCGAGTGAACTTTATTATCCACCGCACCATAATAATCGCCGCGATTAAAGCGACCAAAATCAAAAGATTCACAAGCTTCTGATTTCCATAGACGCATGGTATTAGCGGTGTTAACTCGATAGCCGAGAATTGGGGTATCGTAGGGAATTCCTTTGACTACATAATCGGGAATCCAACGACTGCAATAATTACCATTTTCGTCGGTATAGGATTCGGTATAACCGCCAAATTTTACCTCTACTCCCGCTTCCGGTCGGGCAATTTCCCAGGGATTTCCATACTGTAACCACTTATCGGTTATTTCTACCTGCCAACCGTCGTGAATTTCTTGATCAAAGATACCAAATTCGTAGCGAATACCGTAACCAATAGCCGGAATTTCTAGGGTAGAAAGGGAATCGAGATAACAGGCAGCTAAACGACCTAAACCACCATTTCCTAACCCCGGTTCTTCTTCCTGGGCAATTAATTCTTCTAGTTTTAATCCCGATTCGCTGACAGCTTTCTCCACCTGTTCGTAGATACCGAGATTAATTAAATTATTGGCCAAATGGGGACCAACTAAAAATTCGGCCGAGAGATAACAAACGGTTCTGACATCTTTTTTTAGATAGGTTTGTTGGGTGGTTAACCAACGCTGCAATAAACGATCGCGGATAGTATAAGCTAAGGCCATGTAAAGATCGTTTTTGCTGGCTAATTCTGGTAATTTACCTTGAATATAGAGCAAATTATCCCTTAAAGCCCGTCGGATAGTTTCTGTGTCTAATCCTGTTCTATCATCTTCGATGATAATCGGACAAACAAAAGTTGACTCTGTAGATGGATCCATAGGAGTGTTTTTACTGAAGATTGGCTGCTCTCAGTCTAAGATAACCCGCCCTCAAATTGTATCAAGAAAAGCTTAAATCTTGACTAAGATTAAGGTATAGTAATGACAGAGTTAAGGTAATTAAATTTCAGTTACCGATAGGAAGCGAAAACAGGGGAAAGTTTGAGTAATGGGTGCTTTTGTGATGGTTGGAACGGGTTTTATCGGGGCGATAATCTTGGGAAAATCGCCCTCTATACCCCTTGATGGCGTGAAAATGTCAAAACAGTCCATGTACTAAGATTACTCGAAGGCAGTGCAAGAAACTGGGCTTACCGCAATCGCCGATTAGACAAGCTTTAGCCGATGCCATCAATTGGTTTCAAACCAATGGAGACATTACTTATTAAGACTGAGTAGGAAAGGAAAAAATGGTCTCAATTGTGCTGAAATGCTTAAGTAGTTAGGTGTTAAAAGTTGTCAGACACCCCCCTTATCAAGGTAGTAGGGTTGATTCATGAATCAACCCTACTATGAATCAACCCTAGGGGCAGGGGGGATCAGACGCAAAATCTATTTAATAACTCATCTAGGAAAACCTGTTCTTGCTAAAATAACTCCAATTTTAAGCGCAATCATTCCCCCAAAAACACTGCCGAGCCAATAAATTAAACCGAAAGTTAAGTTTCCCTGCTCTAAAAACTTGTTAGACTCCAAACTATAGGTAGAAAAAGTCGTATAGGAACCACAAAAACCCGTGGCAAGCATCAATCCTAATTCTGGGGCAATTATACGAATATTTTCCTTAACCATAGTAAAAATATAGGCAATAATTAAACAGCCAGAAACATTGACAAAAAATGTCCCAAAAAATCCCCATTCTTGACCGAAAATACTGTCAATTAATTCTGCGATATAAAAACGACTTAAAGCCCCAAAAATAGCCCCAATCGCCACGAATAAACCATAACGACCCCTGAAAAAATTCATGCTGTCTCTCCTGCCGTTAAATAGTCAATAAATTGGAGAATTAACCTAGAAAAACTTGGGCAATAGCTGCCCCGATTCTCACGGCAATTAATCCTAAAATGATACTAGCAACGGCAAAAAAAAGACTGAAAAAATTTTGCTGATTGCGCCAGAGGATCAGGATATCTAAACTATAGGTAGAAAAGGTGGTATAAGCTCCTAAAAATCCCGTTCTCACCGTTAAATCCAGTGCGTGGGAATAAAAGGTAAAACTGGGTAAAATAGCCCCAAAAAAGCCGATAGCTAGACAGCCAGTTAAATTAATAATAAAGGTTCCATAGGGAAAGCGCAAGCCGAATTTCGCTTTTGTCCATTCGGTAATATGATAACGAGATAACGCCCCCGGAACTGCTCCTGCTACAATTGCGAAAACATCGTTCAAATCTGACATTGTTTCTGATTTTTTTGCTATCTTTGCCTAGGCTCTATGATATAGCGTTTTTCAGTCTGATGAGGTACAAAAGTTATGGGTTTTAGGCAAAAGGCAAGAGGCAAAAGGCAAAAGGGAAGAAAAATAGGCGTACCTCACTAGCTTAGGAAACGCTATAATTGATGCGGTTATCGATCGCATTGCCCATATTTTCAGGTGTGTTATTGTTGAGGACAACCCTCTGATTTTAAAATAGAGGTATGAAAATTCAACCGCGTAAACGTTTTGGACAACATTGGTTAAAAGATGAATCGATACTCGATCGCATCATCGGCGCTGCTGATTTACAATCAGAGGATCGGGTATTAGAAATCGGTCCTGGTACAGGCATTTTAACCCGTCGTCTTCTCGATGGCGCTCAATTGGTTGTCGCTGTAGAAATCGATCGAGATCTATGGACAATTTTAAATAAAAAATTTGGCCAACAAGATAACTTTCATCTCATCCCAGGGGACTTTCTTACCCTTAAACCCGAGCAACTGCCGCCAGTTAATAAGGTAGTGGCTAATATTCCCTATAATATCACCGGTCCGATCCTGGAAAAGCTGCTCGGTTCAATCGCCCATCCCTTCACCCCCCCTTACGAGAGTATTACCCTCTTAGTCCAGAAAGAAGTCGCCGAAAGATTAGTCGCTGTCCCCTCCACCAAAGCTTACAGCGCTCTCAGCGTCCGCATTCAATACCTTGCCGATTGTCGATGGATTTGTGATGTCCCCCGGCGAGCCTTTTCCCCACCTCCCCGGGTGGATTCGGCGGTAATTCAGCTTTTACCCCATGTTTTGCCCAATAATGTCAATAATGCGGCCTTTTTGTCCACTTTAATTAGCTGGGGTTTTGCCAACCGGCGCAAAATGTTACGCAATAATCTAAAAAATTGTCTAGATAGCGATCAATTAAGCCAAATCCTGACACAATTAGAGATTAATCCCCTCGCTCGCGCCGAAGATCTCAGTTTATCGCAATGGATTGACTTGGCGGAAAAATTAGATCAATTGCCAAAATTTTAGAATTTTTTTCTTGACAAATGCACAGTTATACCCTTCTAGCCCCCGCTAAAATTAATTTATATCTAGAAATCGTTGGCGATCGCCCTGATGGTTTCCACGAGTTAGTCATGGTGATGCAGACGGTGGCATTATGCGATCGCATCACTCTCCGGCCGAACGGATTACAGGAATTCCGCCTCTTTTGCTCTCATCCCCTCGTCCCCCAAGATAGCAGTAATCTCGCCCATCGCGCCGCCACTTTGATGGCGAAGGAATTCCCCCGCCTCTTTGCCAATTACGGCGGCATCGATATCACCATCGAGAAACATATTCCCGTGGCTGCCGGTTTAGCGGGGGGATCCACCAACGCGGCGGCGGTGTTAGTCGGCATCGATTTAATCTGGGAATTAGGCTTAACCCATCCGGAATTAGAAACTTTAGCGGCAAGATTGGGATCGGATACTTCCTTTTGTGTGACAGGAGGAACGGTTATCTGTACGGGAAGGGGAGAAATTCTCGATCCTATCGCTCCTCTGACTGGATTATGGGTGATTTTAGCCAAATACGATCATTTATCCGTTTCTACACCCTGGGCCTACCAAAGCTATCGGCAAAAATTTCAAGATACCTATCTGTCTTCTCCAGAGGAGTTCCATCACCGTCGTCAGCAGGTGAGTTCCGGGGCTTTGGTACAAGCGATCGCCCAGAAAAAACCAGCCGCTATCGGCAAATTTATCCATAATGACCTCGAAAAGGTGGTTTTACCCGAATTTCCCCTCGTAGCCGAGTTAAGACAGGTTCTAGGGGATTTAGGCGGCTTGGGAACGATGATGTCGGGATCTGGCCCGACGGTTTTTACTCTCTGTTCATCTCAAGAAGTGGCGGAAACTATCGTTAAAGAGGCCCGGGAAATTCTCGTCGCTCCCGATCTACAATTTTGGATAGCTCCAATCACCGATACAGGCATTCAAGTGACTTGAGAAAATGACAATTAACGTCCTGTAAAAATCAAAAATTGTTGTTAGGGTTAGGAGTCAGTAGCCAGTAGTCAGGAGTCAGGAGAATTAAGAATGAATAATAATCAGTTAAATGGCCTATTTACAGATTTTATGCGATTTAATCGCTATTTTTGACGTTTTTGAACCCTCAAAAATTGATTATGCAAGAGGTTTAATTAGGGTTTGCTGAAAAAGTTTGTTGGTGGGGTTAGGAGTCAGGAGTCAGGAGTCAGGAGTCAGGAGTGGGTCGTTTCAGGCTTTGTTGTTCTCTTTTTTTGTACCAGTTTCTGTACTTAAAGAATGATAGTGCAAGGTTTTTGAATATCCCAATCCTATTTTCGCAGCATGAACATCGGATTTTAACAGGTCAAAAGCCTTATTTTAAAAGGGTTTTACCATTATTCAGCAAACCCTAATTAACCGCCTTTACCAAGATAACCAAACTCGCGGAATAATTGCCTCTCGATCGCTCATTTCTCGCCTTAAAATTTGCCAAACCTGCTGAAACCATTGTCGCACTTCACCGCTAGAATTACCCCGATAACGACATAAAAGACCATCTCCTAAAGTGCTAGTAACTCCCATCTCTCCTTCTAGGGAAAAATCTCTCACTTTCTCGATTAAATCTCTTCCCACCGGTTGACCGATATAAACTAAAGTACCGATCATGGCACTATCATTTAAACCAGAAAATCCCTCGATCATTTTACCACCTAACAGGTAGGAGCGATCGAGCCATAAAGGTTGTCCCGATCGCCAAATTTCCCAATTAGAATGCCATTCTCCCGCTAAAAACTTCTCACCTCGCGCACTGCGACCAAAACGGGTAATTTCCCATCCCAACCAACTGCTATTTTCCCCTAAATCCACTCGTAAATGTTGGCGAAATACCGCACCATTAAAGATAATTGTTTCTTGGGGTAGCCATTCTAAACCAGCATTGTCATCGATTTTAATCTCGATTAATTGCTGTGCCATCTGACCGTTACTCTGGTAAACTTTCCCAGCAGAAGCAGTGGTAATCAGGGCATTAGTAGAGGCTTGGAGATGAATTTTTTGTTGAAGAACATCACCGCCAACTATTCCCCCCGCCGTGTGTAAAATCACCGTATGACAAAGATTTTTTCCTTCGGGATAAAAGGGTCTTTGTACTTTTAAAGGAGCGGTAGCATAGACGTGATTAATCTCGGTTGCGAGATTTTTTTGCTTGTAAATTAGTTCTAGGTTTCCCTGCCACATTATTTATTGATCCTCAGTCATGGTTTCTAGAAATTGCCGATAATTTTCAGAACTGAGATTAATTTTAACTTCTATTTGCTGTTCTTTATCCCTGAACAGTAAAATATATTCACTTTCCGCTTTTTTGCCAACCAGGAGAGGATTTTTTAGCTCGAATTTTTGATAAACTAGATGGGGTTTCGTCACCCGAATAACTAAACTAGGTTGGGATTGGGGATAAATATATAACTGCTCCTGTTCCCGATCTAAAATTAATTGTTTAGGTGTCATGCTTCTTTCGTCAGCAAAAGTAGATTTATGCCAATAGAGGGTAATCCCCCTAATTTGGGGCATTTGGATGCTAAACTTTTCATCAAAACCTTGCTGCTCCCAATTAATATCTTCCAGAGAGCCAGTATCGGGAATTAAACGCTGTTGCCAGAAGACTTCCTTAAGATTTAAATCTTGCCACCATTGGCTAATAATTTGGAAATTCTCCAGATTATCGGGGTTGGGATTGGCACTTTGCCAGAGGAGAGGAGTAAGCATTTTGGGGTAATTTTTGCGCTGGGAAAATCAAGATAATAGTCTTCGCTGGAGTTAAGGGATCATTAATCTCAATCATCATCGATTCTTGAGCTGCCGATCAATCCATAATATTAACTCTCGATCGCATTTTTATTTTATCCTAAATTATCGGGGGAAAAACTGCTAAAAGTGGTCTTTACCATTTGCTTTTTCCTCTTGTGATCGCTACTGACTTGGCACTGTTTTAAACCAGAAAAAAGAGGGATTTTATGGTAAAATAGTCCTACAAATGGGCATATTCTGCACATCAAAAGGGTAAAAGCCCGATTTTTAGCGAATTTACTCACAAAAACGCTTTTTTTGCCTTGTTATTGGAGTTAACCCCCCTATGACCGCCGCCCAGGATCATGTCGTCCCCACAGACTTAAGCAATGAAATGTCCCGTTCCTATCTAGAATACGCCATGAGCGTCATCGTCGGGCGCGCCTTGCCCGACGCTAGGGACGGACTGAAACCCGTACACCGGCGCATTCTTTACGCGATGTACGAACTAGGATTAACTCCCGATCGCCCCTTCCGCAAATGCGCTAGAGTCGTCGGGGAAGTATTAGGAAAATACCACCCCCACGGGGATACTGCTGTTTACGATGCCCTCGTCCGCATGGCTCAGGATTTCTCCATGCGCGATCCCCTGATTAACGGTCATGGTAACTTCGGATCGATCGATAACGATCCCCCGGCAGCCATGCGTTATACCGAGTGTCGTCTGCACACCCTAGCCACCAACGCCCTACTACAGGATATCGAGTCAGAAACCGTCGATTTCGCCGATAACTTCGATGGTTCCCAACAGGAACCCGTGGTTTTACCCTCTAGAGTCCCACAACTGCTAATTAATGGCTCATCGGGGATCGCCGTCGGTATGGCCACCAATATCCCCCCCCACAACCTGGCCGAGATTATCGATGGAACCGTTGCCCTCATCCATAACCCCGATCTCACCGATACGGAATTACAGCGTTATATCCCGGGGCCGGACTTTCCCACCGGGGGGCATATCCTTGGCAGAGACGGTATTCAGGAAGCTTACACCACCGGCCGCGGTTCCATTACCCTGCGGGGAGTCGCCTCCATTGAAACCATCGAACAAAGGGGAAGACCCGATCGAGATGCTATTATCATCACCGAACTGCCCTATCAAACCAATAAAGCGGCATTAATCGAAAAAATCGCCGATTTGGTCAATGATCGCAAAATAGACGGTATTTCCGATGTGCGGGACGAAAGCGATCGCGACGGCATCCGGGTGGTGATCGAACTGAAACGAGATGCCTATCCTCGCGTCGTCCTCAACAATCTTTATAAACAAACGCCCCTCCAGTCGAATTTTGGGGCGAATATGTTGGCATTAGTCGATAATGAACCGAGATTACTGACCTTAAGGGAGTTTCTCCTGGTTTTCCTCGATTTTCGGGTAGAAGTGATCACCCGTCGTACCCGTTATGAACTCCGCAAGGCCGAGGAAAGGGACCATATCCTTCAGGGTTTACTAATTGCCCTCGCTAGTCTCGATGCAGTCATTGCCCTGATTCGCAGTGCTGCCGACACAGCTGGTGCAAAAGAGGGATTAGTGCAGAATTTTGGTCTTTCGGAGGTGCAAGCGGACGCAATCCTACAAATGCAGCTGCGACGGTTAACCGCCCTAGAATCGGAGAAAATTCAGCAAGAACACGGGGAATTACTGACAAAAATCGGTGATCTTCAGGATATTTTAGCCAGAAAAGAACGGATCGACAGCATTATCGAGGAAGAACTGCAACAGATCAAAACGATTCACGCTACCCCCCGTCGCAGTCATATTGAACAACGGGAAGGAGAAATCGCCGAAACTGACCTGATTGCCAACGAACAGGCCTTAATTCTCGTCACCGAACAGGGTTACATCAAAAGAATGCCCGTTAATACCTTTGAGTCCCAAAATCGGGCGACAAGGGGCAAAGCTGGCGCAAAAATGAAAGAAGACGACGGCATCGATCACTTTATCACCTGCCGCGATCACGATAGCGTTCTCTTTTTCACCGATCGCGGGGTTGTCTATAGTCTCAACGCCTATCATATCCCCACCGGTTCCCGTACCGCTCGCGGGGTTCCGATCGTGCAACTGTTAGAGATTCCCAAAGGGGAGAAAATCACCTCGGTGGTGGCAGTCAGCGAGTTCAGCGAGGATAATTACCTGATTATGCTCACACAAAAGGGATTTATCAAGAAAACCGCCCTCGCTGCCTTTAGTAATATTCGATCGAACGGTTTAATCGCCATTTCTCTCGAAGACGGTGATCAACTACGTTGGGTTCGCTTGGCTAAAGAGGAAGATAGCGTCATTATCGGTTCTCGTCAGGGGATGGCAATTCATTTTAAGGCCGATGGTCAACAATTGCGCTCCCTGGGAAGGGCAACTAAAGGCGTAAAATCGATGAAATTGCGCTCAGGTGACGAATTAATCAGTATGGACATCCTGCCTAGCCAAATTGTCGCCCAAATCGCTGAATCTAACGAAGAAGAAACCGAGGACGAAAGCGAAGAAATTAACCCCGAAGTGGCTAATAATGGCCCCTGGGTGTTAGCAATTACCATGGCAGGACTAGGAAAACGGGTTCCCGTTACCCTCCTCCGGCTGCAAAATCGGGCGGGATTAGGAGTCAGAGTGATTAAATTCCGCAAAAAGAACGATAAATTAGCGGCTCTGCACGTTGTTAACCCCAACGAGGAATTTATGATTATCACCGAACGGGGTATTATCATCCGTCAATCCGTCGATGCTATTACTCCCCAATCGCGATCGGCCGGAGGTATCCGGGTACAAAAACTCGATGAGGACGATGCGATCGCTGCTGTCGCCCTAGTTCCCCCTAGTGATGCGGAGGAATCTGAAGACAGTTAGATTTGCTGGGAAGTGGGGAAGTGGGAAGTGGGGTGCGGGAATTATGAATTATGAATTATGAAGTGGGAAGAATAAATAAAAATAATCTTCTGACTCCTGACTTCTGACTCCTGACTCCTGACTCCTGACTCCTGACTCCTGACTCCTATCTTCTGTCTCCTTTCCTGAGGATTTGGGATTAAAACTGAAAAAAGTGCATTAATTGGGATATTTCCTGAGCGTCTAGGGATAAACGCCCTTTAAAATCCACAATATTCTTAAATAATCCCTGTTCTTCTCTATTTTTAATAATGGCAGCTGCTAAATTATCGCTGATCAGGGGTAGGGTGGTTAACTGCTCGATCGAGGCGGTGTTAGGATTGATTTTAGGGGGTGCGAGGTGACTTTCGGGGCTATAATAGGCAAATTCTAGAATCGGTTCCCAAGCTTTCAATCTAACCACAGGAACACTCAAAGCAGCCGCTAGATCTTCAAGACAAAGCAATTCTACCCCCATACCCAACAATTCCACCAACATCCGCGCTTGATGGATGGATATCCCCGGCAATCGCAGCCAATCATCCACACCCGCTTGACTGACATTAATTTTAATGCCCAATTGTGCCGCCATAGCGATCTCATCAAGGGAACGAAAGCGATAATAGGGATCATTGCTAATTTTGGCTTTTAAAGGGTTAAAAGTGCGTCCTAACCAGTTTTGCGGTGTCATTGTAGTAATTGTCGCCGTTTTTCTTCAAATTCGTACTCAGAAATCAATCCTTCTTGCCGGAGGCGCTCTAATTCCCTTAAAGCTGCCCCGATCGCCTCTACTTGTTTAGGCTCTAAACTGGGGACAGTGGCAGCAGCGGTGGCAGTGGGAAAATAGTTAGCCAAAAATTGGTTATCTTGGATTAAATACCACACCGCATCGATCGCGCAAGCCACCCGGGGAATCGGAGTTTGCCAAAGGAGAAGATAAATAATTCCCCAGAGAGGTTGACCGAGATAAAATTTATGAATACCAGCAATAGGAAAGGGTAAAGCGAGAATACTACCGATAAAAGCCAAAAAAATCGCTAATTTACGGCTTTTGGGCTTACTTAATAATTTTTCCACCAGAAGCATGAGACCTGTTCGAGATTGATTTTAGCCTGATCTGAACCTTCTATTCTAAAATACTCTTTGGTTCTAACATAGGGATACGCGATGACTAGCAGAATCAAGGA
The DNA here is from genome assembly GCF_015206885.1 of Microcystis aeruginosa LEGE 91341. Lineage (GTDB taxonomy): Bacteria > Cyanobacteriota > Cyanobacteriia > Cyanobacteriales > Microcystaceae > Microcystis > Microcystis aeruginosa_H. Next base: position 30,504 of record NZ_JADEXY010000041.1, read on the forward strand.
AATCTTTCAGACAGGACAACCGGATCAATCCGTCACCGTGCAGGGTTGGGTGAGAACAAAACGAGAATTAAAAGAATTTACTTTCCTGGAAGTTAATGATGGCTCATCCCTGGCCAACTTACAAGTTATCCTCGAACCGACTTTACCCGATTATGAAAATGTACTAAAGGCAATTAGTACGGGAGCGGCGATCGCTATTTCGGGAAATTTGGTTCCTTCCCCGGGTAAAGGGCAAAATATCGAGTTAAAAGCGGCCGAAATCACCCTTTATGGTGACTGTCCCCCAGAATATCCCCTACAAAAGAAACGTCATTCCTTTGAATTTCTGAGAACTATTGCCCATCTGCGAGCAAGAACAAACACCCTAGGGGCAGTAATGCGGGTTAGAAACGCTTGCGCTACCGCTATCCACAGTTTTTTCCAAGAAAAAGGCTTTATTTGGGTACATACTCCCATTATTACCGCTAACGACTGCGAAGGTGCGGGAGAATTATTTACTGTCACCAGTTTAGATTTAAAAAAACCCGCCAATTTTGCCGAGGATTTCTTTGGTAAACGGGCCTATTTAACCGTCAGTGGACAATTACAAGCGGAAGTAATGGCCATGGCTTTATCTAATGTTTACACTTTTGGCCCGACTTTTCGCGCCGAAAATTCTAATACTTCCCGTCATCTGGCCGAGTTTTGGATGGTGGAACCGGAAATGGCTTTTTGTGATCTGGAAGGAGATCAGGATTTAGCGGAAGCTTTTCTGAAATATATCTTTAAATTCGTCTTAGAAAATTGTCCCGAAGATTTGCAGTTTTTTAACGAACGTATCGATAAAACGGTGTTAAGTACGGCCGAAAATATCGTTAATAGTGAGTTTGGCCGGATTACCTACAGTGAAGCGATCGAGTTATTAGAAAAAGCCGATCGTCAGTTCGAGTTTCCAGTAGAATGGGGCGTAGATCTACAGTCAGAACACGAACGTTATCTAGCGGAAGAACTATTTAAAAAACCCGTGATTGTCACCAATTATCCCAAGACAATCAAAGCTTTTTATATGCGTCTAGATGACAATAATAAAACTGTTTCTGCTATGGATATTTTAGCTCCCAAGATCGGCGAAATTATCGGCGGTTCCCAACGGGAAGAACGATTAGATGTATTAATCCAAAGAATGCAGGAACAGGGAATGAATCCCGATGACTTGTGGTGGTATTTAGATCTGCGTCGCTACGGTTCCGTTCCCCACGCCGGTTTTGGTTTAGGATTCGAGCGTCTGGTACAATTCATGACGGGAATGACCAATATTCGCGATGTGATTCCTTTCCCCCGTACCCCTTTAAGTGCCGACTTTTAGGTTGATGTCTAGGATCGACGGCCAGAAATTGTTTTGTCCGATTTTACTGTCCGGGATCTGTAGGGTTGATTCATGAATCAACCCTATCCCACCAGAAATTGATTTTGTCCGATTTTACTGTGCGGGGGGAATAACTTCTAAGGGAATACTTTCAGTTTCTCCATCTTTAGATGGATTGACATCGGGACTTTTTTCTGCATCTGGAGTTTTTTCCACCGCTTTGGTTTCCGGGGTGGGGGGATTTTCGGGGGGTACTTCTGGAC
>NZ_JADEXY010000271.1 GCF_015206885.1 Microcystis aeruginosa LEGE 91341
CAGGATATACTCCACAAAAGCGTTTAAACTCTTCTGGATTCAAATTTTTTACTTTTTCGTAAGTCATTGTTTTTCTGAGTGTTTTACTTTATTTTACATAATCAGTTCCTATTTTTGCAGGAGGTCTAGTCCATAGACGCAAACGGTGGCTATATCTAGGGTTTTAGGGAAATCAATTTTTTCTGATTCTGTGGTATGAGATGACATCGGTTTCTCCTTAACGGTCTAGAGGAGCTAAATGGGATTATTTCTCATTTAGCTGGGAGTCTTGTCAGAACAAGTCCAGAGAGCATATTTGTCTAACCATCAGAGTATTTTTGGACTCAAGTTGACAAACAATAGAGTCAAGACTTGAATTGGCGAAATTCAAGTCTTAATTGCATCCCTGTCTGCTCTACAGCGTTTCTCCGATATATGAGGTACGTTTTCGCAACTTAAATTCTTACTTCGGCAAGGTTCAATTGCCAATTCACCTTGACGAAAAACGCTATACTATGATAGGATAGACCACTCTTGGTACGATAGTCAAGACATTTTCAAGGAAAATTGTTAATCAATTTTACGGACATTTTTACCTAGTTCTTCGTTACTTGGTATGGTTTGATCGGGGGGCATAAATCGACTAAATCTTTATTAAATGAACTTACCCTGAGAATCTGGCAATTCTCCCACCCAAAAAGAAGGTTAGAAACTAAGCACATCAAAGCTTTTAGCTTAACCAATTGGGTTGCCGAGTTAAATACCAAAATTAGGCGTTAAAATTGTCGAATCGAATTTTAAACAAAAACACGATGTTGCAGGGAAGGCATTTGTCGTCGCACTTGTTGCAGACGTTGGGGATTAATTTCGGCAATTGCCACCCCCGCTTCTTCCCCCGCATCGGCTAAAACCACACCCCAAGGATCGATAATCATAGCGTGACCGTGGGTGTAACGGCGTGCGTAATTATTGCCCGTTTGAGCGGGAGCTATTATATAACAAGTATTCTCGATCGCTCGCGCTTGTAACAAAACTTTCCAATGATCTTTCCCTGTAAAAGCTGTAAACGCCGCAGGTACAAATAAAACATCGGCTCCTTGCCGCGATAAATAGCGATAGAGTAGACCTCCTGCAAAAGTCTTATTCAGCTACTTGATGATAGCCTAAAGCAAGTTCATAGTTGTAAATGCCAGCGATTAAATTAAATCTCAGACCAAAACGCCGTCTCCGATTCCTATATCTTGATGAT
>NZ_JADEXY010000042.1 GCF_015206885.1 Microcystis aeruginosa LEGE 91341
CACCCCACACCCCACACCCCAATTCATAATTCATAATTCATAATTCATAATTCATAATTCCCACTCTCCGCTCCCCGCTCCCATCTCCCATCTCCCCACTTCATAATTCATAATTCATAATTCATAATTCCCACAGCAATGCTTAACAATCAAATATCTTCGCCGGTGTCTGTCATTTGTTTAGGGGAAATCCTCTATGATCTAATTGCCGATCAAAGCGATCGCGCTATAGAGCAAGTAACTTCTTGGACAACCTACGCGGGGGGTGCGCCAGCAAACGTGGCCTGTGGATTGCGAAAATTGGGCATAAATTCGGCTTTTATCGGTTGTGTGGGCAAAGATCAACCCGGAGAACAGTTAATCGCCTTGCTAGACGCGCTCGGAGTCGATACCACTGGTGTACAGTATCATGCCACCCTACCCACCCGACAAGTTTATGTCACCCGCGATGCTGGGGGAGACAGACATTTTGCGGGCTTTGGCGGCAGAAAAACGACTGATTTTGCCGATACTGCCCTTAATGCTGACTTATTACCCGAAAATCTGTTTAAAAATGCCGATTATCTAGTGATGGGAACCCTAGGGTTAGCCTATCCCCTTTCCCGCCGGGCAATGCAATGCGCCCTCGAATTGGCTAAAATTTACGCGGTGAAAGTATTGATCGATATCAACTGGCGACCAGTTTTTTGGCCTAATCTTGAGGCTGCCCCTGATATCATTCGAGATTTTATTGCCCAGGCCGATTTGCTCAAATGTAGCGAGGAAGAAGCAGCGTGGTTATTTAGCACTGATAACCCCGGAGAAATATCATCACAATACCCCGATTTAGGGGCAATTCTGGTTACTGGCGGCGCAAAAGGTTGTAAATATCATTTAGGCGAAAATAGCGGCAATGTCGAGGCTTTTTCTGGGGAGGTAGTGGATACAACTGGGGCGGGGGATGGCTTTGTGGCGGGTTTTTTGGCTCGTGCCGCTCTGGGAGGCGATCAAATCGAGGAAAATGCCGATTTAGCGCGTAAGGCGGTGATTTATGCCTGTGCGGTGGGGGCAATGGTGACAAGAAGAGCAGGCGCGATCGCATCCCAACCGACTCGGGAACAGGTGGAGGAGTTTCTAGCGGCCTTTGAATCCTAGAAATTAGCCCTTATTTGCCCGTTTTTTGGTCAAACCAGTCTAAAACCCGATTCCACGCCCACCAGCGATCGCTATCGCCCCACTGACGCTGACAGGATAAACTGCTGATATAACCCACATGACCGCCATGGTTGGTTAAGAGTAGATCCACGTGGGGATTATCAGCGATCGCCGCTTGCAGATCGGGAATAACTGCGGGGGAAAAGAGGGGATCATCGGCTGCGTAGAGGATAAAAGTGGGTTTAGTTAGATAGGGTTGAAAGGGCAAGGGACTACTAGCGGCATAATAGTCAAAAACTGTCTCAAATCCTAGCTTTTTAATCACTAATTCGCGATCGAATCCGGCAATCGTGGTGGCGCGAGTAATTGCTTCGGGATCGATATGATCGGGATGAGCTTTATGGATGCGTTTGGCTAACTTGCGTAGTTCCCTAGCGATCGCTTTTTCCAAATGTTTCCCCCAGGTATCCCGGACGAGATAGGATAAAGAACGATTAGAGTCTAAATTAGGACAAATTACCGCACCGCCGCCGATATCGACGGGATCGATCCCCATATCTTCCTGATTCTCGGCCGATTTAATTCCCCAGAGGGCCAATTGTCCCCCCAGAGAGTAACCCGTGAACCAAAAAGGAGCAGGACAGCCCATTTTTTGAGCTTGGGCGGCAATATGAATGAAATCTAGCCCTTCATAGATGCCATCGGAGGTGAGAGTCGGGGATAATTCGGCTGTCTTACCGTGGGCCCGCCAATCGAAGAGGACGACCGCGTAGTTTCTCGCTACGGCTTTTCTGCCTAAAATCCTTAAAAACCATTGATTATCTAAGTCTCCCGTGATGCCGTAGGTGCCGATAATGGTTCCTTTCGCTTGCGGGGGAATGGAAACAATCCCGTAGATGGGGACGGCATTGGCCCCGGTGAAAATGGTTTCTTGATAGACTGGTTCGGGAATAGCGATCGTATTTTGCCAGGTTTCTCGCGCTTTTAGGGACACATAGAGAGTCATGGCAAAACCGTTTTTCAGCAATGGGGGCGGAGTGTAGGTGAGATTATCGGTCTTCGTCCTCGGATGGGCAATCATGGCAGCACAGGGGATTCAAAAAGTCAAGAGGGGGAGAAAAAAATTAACTTATGCCCACCGCTTTATTAAAAATTGTAAAGCAAATTGTCCCAAGCGGCGAGCAACTCCCGCAGGGCAGTGGCCGACCAATTGCCCTCACAACCGCGACCTTGATAGAGAATCAATCGCAGGGAATAATTATCGGGAAATCCTGCCGCTTCTAACCATAAAAGCTCGCTTTCCGCTTCACAAGCAATACTTTCTTCATCCATTAATTCTGTGGCCATGGCGGCCATAGTCGCGGTCAATTGTGATAGTAATCGACGCAAATCTTGCCACTCAGCCTCGGTTAATTCGATCGCCCAATCATCGCTACCAATTAATCCTTTATAAACGGCTGCCGTAGGATTCCAACCGAGTCGCCAACCCGAACCATATTTGAGAATTTTTTCCATAATTTTCTAGAATTTTAATAGGTCAGCATCTCCCGGTTTTGATAAAGATGGACGACTAGGAGAAAGACTAGGAGAAGGACTAGGATTGGGGGTTTCTTGGGGAAGAATAGCGGGGTTATAAATTTCGACTAGAAGGGTGACTAACTGCTGCCGTTGACGACGATTAAGACTGTTCATCGCTTTGATGTCAGCAGCCATGGGGTTAACGGTAAGGGTTGCTTGTCCCGGATAGTTTTCTTCGCTGATTTTCTCGTTTACTCCTAGATAATCTCCCAGGGTTAATTGCCAATCAAAACGGATGAGAGTAAACCTTTTTTTGGTATCTTGATGATAACGAAGAAAGCGACTGATTAAAGTATTATTCGGATCGACCGCTCCTGTCTCTCGACGGATATAGTTGTTTTCTTTCGGTAAATCTGGCATTACTTGGTAAATTTGTTGGGCAACTGTTTCGGGGCGTTGAATTTGGCTCATCCCGGTGGATTGCCACGATAACCACCAGACAAATATCCCTATTACTAGGCAGAATACTAATAATATGAGTCGCTGAATTTTTAGCTTTTGAGGTAATTTTAATAGCATATTGATCGAGAAAAAATTGAGCAGAACCTTTTTATAAATAGTGTCACACAAAGATTGCCATTCATCGCGGCTAGATTTTCCGAAGCTTTTAGAACACTTGTACTAAAATATCCAGCCAAGTTTTCCACCATACTGTAATTCTTGGGCTGCCCATTTCTCCATTTTGTTGCTCATCTCCACCTTGATTCCTTCTTTCAAAACTATAGCTATCAATCGTTTCCCCTTTTTTTAAGTTTTTTCTCTTTTTGTTAAGAAAGATCTGACTAATCGATAGGGGGGATCGAACCCAAAATCTATCTTCTATTTAATTAGAACCACTTACTTAAAACCCAGAGGGTTTTTGCTAGGGTGGATAACCGCAAGACTGGCAATCGCCTCCAGCCGGCTGCTGTAAAATAGGAAGGATAGATAAAACTCAGGAGAAAAGACCCCAGTGCCGTACAACCCCGCAGAAATCGAACAGAAATGGCAGAAGATTTGGCAGCAAATGGGATTGGACAAAACCCCAGAAAACGCCAATAAACCGAAATTTTACGCCCTCTCCATGTTCCCCTATCCATCAGGCAACCTGCACATGGGTCACGTTCGTAACTATACTATCACCGATGTGATTGCCCGTCTGAAAAGAATGCAGGGTTATCGCGTGCTGCATCCCATGGGGTGGGATGCTTTCGGATTACCCGCAGAAAATGCCGCCATTGAAAGGGGAGTTCCTCCGGCAAAATGGACTGATCAAAATATTGCCCAGATGAAACGGCAATTACAACAGTTAGGATTATCTATTGATTGGGAAAGAGAAGTTGCCACCTGTTCCCCGGAATATTATCGTTGGACCCAATGGCTATTTTTACAGTTTTTTGAATCGGGATTAGCCTACCAAAAAGAAGCGGCAGTGAATTGGGATCCTATCGATCAAACTGTCTTGGCCAATGAACAGGTAGATAGTGAAGGAAAATCTTGGCGATCGGGTGCTAAAGTAGAAAGAAAGTTACTCCGGCAATGGTTCCTAAAAATCACCGATTATGCCGAACAATTACTCACTGATTTAGATAAACTTACTGGATGGCCGGAACGGGTTAAAACCATGCAGGCCAACTGGATTGGTAAATCGGTAGGTGCTTATTTAGAATTTCCTCTTGTTAATTCCCCAGAAAAAATTGCCGTTTTTACCACTCGTCCCGATACGGTTTATGGAGTGACTTATGTGGTACTTGCTCCCGAACATCCCTTAACTTTACAAGTTACCACTCCCGAACAAAAATCGGCCGTAGAAACTTTTATTCAAGAGATAGCCAGCGAAAGCGAATTAGAAAGAACTGCCGAAGATAAACCCAAACGCGGTATTAAAACCGGAGGACTGGCAATTAATCCTTTTACTGGTGAAGAAATTCCGATTTTAATTGCTGATTATGTCCTCTACGAATACGGGACGGGAGCAGTGATGGGAGTCCCGGCTCACGACAGTCGCGATTTTAAATTTGCTCAGGAAAATAACCTGCCAATTAAGATAGTTATTACTCCAGAAAGTGGCAAAATTGAGTTAAAAGAGGCCTATACAGAAGCGGGAATTATGATTAATTCCGCTCAATTTAATGGACTTAATTCTACAGCAGGAAAAACCGCTATTATTGATTATGCCACTGCTCAAGGTTACGGCAAAGCTAGAATACAATATCGCCTCCGGGATTGGTTAATTTCCCGTCAAAGATATTGGGGTTGTCCGATTCCAGTTATCCACTGTCCTCACTGTGGAACCGTGCCAGTACCTATCGATAATTTACCCGTTACTTTACCAGAAAATGTCGAATTTAGCGGTCGAGGTGCTTCTCCTTTAGCCAAATTAGAAGACTGGGTAAATGTGGATTGTCCTCGCTGTGGCACTCCCGCAAAACGGGAAACGGACACCATGGATACTTTTATTGATTCTAGTTGGTATTTCCTCCGTTATACCGATGCTAAAAATGAAGATATACCCTTTCAATTCGAGAAGGTTAATGATTGGATGCCCGTGGATCAATACGTCGGAGGAATCGAACACGCTATCCTACATTTACTCTATTCTCGTTTCTTTACCAAAGTTTTAAGAGACAGAGGTTTAGTTAATGTCGATGAACCTTTTAACCGTCTATTAACCCAGGGAATGGTACAGGGATTAACCTACAAAAATCCCGAAACTGGCAAATATGTCCCCGCAGAAAATGTTATCTATAAAGAGGATAAATATTGCGATAAAGACACGGGAGAAGTTCTTTCTTTCTTCTTTGAAAAAATGTCCAAGTCGAAATATAACGGCGTTGATCCTCTGAAAGTCCTGGAAAAATATGGGGCCGATACTGCCCGAATGTTTATACTTTTTACCGCACCCCCAGAAAAAGATTTACAGTGGGAAGATGCGGGAGTAGAAGGACAATTTCGCTTTCTTAATCGGGTGTGGCGTTTAGTCAGCGAATATATTGAAAATAAACCCAAGCAAGTCAAAAAAATAGAGACTTTCTCGAAAACTGACAAGGATTTAAGACGGGCAATTCACACCGCTATTAAAGAAATCTCCGAGGATTTAGAAGGAGATTATCAGTTTAATACCGCCATTTCCGAATTGATGAAACTCAGTAATGCTTTAGGGGATAATAAGTGTTTTGCATCCCCCATTTATCGGGAAGGAATCGAAACCTTATTAATCTTACTTTCCCTCTTTGCTCCCCATCTTAGCGAAGAATTATGGCAAGCTTTAGGCCATAGCCAATCAATTCACCTGCAACCCTGGCCAAAAGTTGATCCCACTGCCCTGATTGTGGACGAGATTACCCTTGTCATCCAAATTTTGGGAAAAACCAGAGGCACGATACAAGTTCCCGCTAGTGCCGATAAAAGCACCCTAGAAACCCTCGCCCTGGAATCAGAAATAGCCCAACGTTATTTAGAAGGTAAGGAAATCAAAAAAGTGATTGTTGTCCCGGGTAAATTAGTTAATTTTGTCGTGGGTTAAATGACAGCAATTATCACAATGGTAGGGATTAAGAACCTTTTCAGTTATCAGTAAATAGTCATCAGTGACCAGGGTGAGAGCATCTCAAAAGCTATTGACAATTGGCCAATTTTGTGATCCGCATGGGCATTTCAGGTGATACCAGTCAATCAGAATAGTTACGAAATCGACCAAATGGGTCGATTTTTATTTAACAATTGAGATAGCCAATTCTCCTCAAATATGCCTGAATCGCTCTCTGGGTAAGCAACTCACATAAAGTTCATTTTGTCAAGGATTGTTAAGATGCGCTTACCCTGAATGCTTCGCCCGTACAGGGATTTAATGGGGAGATTATCAGAATTGTATCACAGGGATAATAGGCGAAGGTTGTTGTCTGGGGTGGCGGCGAAGCTTTCGGATAAAAAATCTAGGATTTCAGCGATAGGTTATTGTCCGAATGCTTCGCCCGTACAGGGATTTTCTGCAATTTGAGGAATAACTGTTGCAGAAGGCGGTTCAAAATTCATTGTCTTAATTATGATTGAGGAAAAGGGAGAATAATATAGCGAATCACTGTTCTTATTAAAGCTGTTCCCAAGATGCCGATTAACGTCCAAATCTGGGCTTTCTGAGAGCCTTTTAATTCTTTTGTATCTTCTTTTACCCCTTCAATATCTTTTTCTAAAGCGTCCACCTTTTCCTCTAATCTTGCCTGTACTATTTTAATATCCATAACATCTTTTTGTAGATTATCCAACTTCTGATTAATTGAACCTAAAATTTCTTTGAGATTCTGTTCAATAGTAACTGACATCTGATGATTCTCCTAATAATGATAGTTATCAGTATTGTTATCTATCTTGTCTCAAGTGCTTGCCAAATATTGCGCCTCATTTTCCCTTGCTCCCTTCGCTAATTGTTGCCCTACCCCTACCATTATCTCCACTAATCCCCGCTTCGATAATTCCTTATTGTCCTGTAAGATTCGGGTTTCATCAGCTTAATCTAGCTGAAGGCTGACTTAACCCTAACAACAATTTAAGCTAATCCTTTTTCAGCTAACCATTGAGGATTATATAAACGAGATTGATAACGGGACCCACCATCACAAAGAACAGTAACAATAGTATGGCCTGGTCCCATTTGTTTAGCTAAAGCTACCGCAGCACCAACATTAATACCCACAGAACCCCCCATAAATAAACCATCTTTTTGTAATAGTTGATAAACAACTTTGATGGCAGTGGGATCATCAATTTGAATGGCATCATCTATGGGTGCGCCTTCCATATTAGCCGTAATACGACTATTCCCAATACCTTCAGTAATTGAACTACCTTCCAGGGTAATTGTCCCGGTTTTCACATAACTATATAAACCGCTACCCATCGGATCCGCCACCACACAACGCACCTGGGGATTTTGGTCTTTTAAAAACATCGCCACCCCCGCGTAGGTTCCCCCGGTTCCCGTGGCAGCCACCCAAGCATCAATTTTACCGTCGGTTTGTTCCCAGATTTCCCGGCCGGTGGTTTCGTAGTGAGCGCGACGATTAGCCAGATTATCGAATTGATTGGCCCAGATAGCATTTTCCATCTCGCCAGCCAATCTCCCCGATAATTTAACGTAATTATTGGCATCTCGGTAGGGAACGGCGGGAACAGTACGCACTTCCGCACCAAGGGTTCTTAAGAGGTCGATTTTCTCTTGGGATTGGGTATCGGGAATGATAATCAGGCATTTATAACCCTTAGCATTGCAGATATGGGCCAAACCGATGCCAGTATTGCCGGCGGTTCCTTCGACAACGGTTCCCCCCGGTTGGAGAGTACCGGCTTTTTCCGCTTCTTGGATAATATATAAAGCGGCGCGATCCTTGACCGAACCACCGGGGTTAAGAAATTCGGCCTTACCGAGAATCTCGCAGCCAGTTTCCTCGCTAAAACTATTGAGACGAATTAGGGGAGTATGACCCACCGCATCGACGAAACCATTTTTAATATCCATAATCTGTTATTTTTCGTGCTGTTCCTAGGCTGAGACGGTTTTTTGTACTAAGGGATGACGCACCCCATCGGCCCGCGATAGGTAAGAAAAAGCGATCCCTTCTACTGATTTTAGGATTTTTTGAGCGGCAATTAACCCCGATTCCTGTGGTTGCGGTAAATCGGTTTGAGTGATATCTCCGGTTACTACCATGCGCGAACCGAATCCCAAGGGAGTTAAGATCATTAATGCGATCGCAATTTCTCCACTGGGGAATTGAATCGTTGGCCAATTTCTACCACTTTAGCAAAATTGTTGTCTTAGCTGGAAATATTGATTAAATTGGAAGTTTTTAGCTGTTATTAGTTACTTAACCTAATATAGTGGTGGCATTCTGTAAGGAGTCCAGCCGTGACTAACAATTCCATCGCTCCTTTGACTATTGGCAATACAATTAATACTGCCTTCCGTCTTTATCGTGATCGCTTCCCAACTTATGTATTCTTTGCTGTCCGCGCCTGTTTGTGGTCGCTTTTCCCCTTAGTTTTGCAATTAATTCTCAGTCAATTACTTTATCAAACAATTACCCCCGAACAAGGCAGCGATATCGGTTTACGTTTATTTCTTTTCCCGATACAAATTTTCTCGGCTGCTAAGTATCTTTTCAATAATGCGGTTATCTCACGATTAGCTTTTCAAGACATTATTTATCAGCCGGAAACTGCCGGACAAGCGGAAAAAAAAGTTAAGCCGAAAATGTGGCGCTTGTGGTGGATGCAGGTTTTGATCGGTTTGTTGGGAGCGGCAATAATTTTGGCGATAACGCTGCCTCTGGTGTTAGTCAGTTTTATCCCCATCCTTGGTGTATTGCTTATTTTACTGGCTTCTTTCTGTCTTCCTGTTTTCTTCCTTTGGTTATCTGCTCGGATTTATATTGCCGAATTGCCCTTAGTAATTGAAGATAATTTAGGCAGTTGGCAAGCAATCAAGAGAGGTTGGCATTTAACTAAAAACTCGGCTTGGAGAATTGTGGGAGTGATGTTTATTGCCAGTTTATTAATTATTCCAGTTTATATTCTGTCAGTAGCTTTGGCTTCAATTCCCCTTTGGGCTAATTTTTCCTCTTTTTATAGTAGCTTTGAATCGGTGGAGGACTGGCAAACGCTCACGGAAAATCCTCTTTTTTTCCAACAAATGGCGATGTTTTCCTATGGTCTGATTACTGTTTTTGTACTTCTGAATATTTTATTAGTTCCTTTTTGGCAATCTCTCAAAAGTGTGATCTATAATCATGTTTTAGACCAGAAAAAAAATGATGGGGGAGAATACTAATAACTGAGCGGCTGTTGATGTAAGAAGACTCATTTAAACTGCTTATTCTTAAGATTAGCCGAACTTCCCCCACCCCCCCGATGTCGGGGGGGCAGGGGGGGGGTGCCTCTTGTCTCGTCTCAACAAGCAATTTATACCCCACAGAAAACGGGTTTCTCAGAGAAACCCGTTTTCTACTCATGCCAGAAAAAGGGTTACAAAGTCCTCCCAGCACCGCACACCACCCGAAAACCGAAGTCGAAGGTGCGGAAGACGCGGCGGCCGAAGTTGCTGCGGTAAGCGGAACGGCAGTAATCTAAATGGTTGCACCAAGAACCGCCCCGCATAGCTTTATATGCCTGATTTTGCTGTTTTTTGCTCTTTTTTATCTCCTCATAGTTTTCGCGCCAATCATCTTGACACCACTCCCAGACATTTCCGTGCATATCATATAAACCAAAGTCGTTGGCGTAGAATTGCCCAACAGGGGTGGTTTTTGTGAGATTGTTATTATAGTTGGCTAAATCTGGGGTAAGAATTTCCCCAAAGTGATAGGGGGGGTAGGTTTCTCCTTTGTGGAGATTTAAGGGTTTGGTTTGCGCTCGACAAGCGTACTCCCACTCAGCTTCCGTTGGTAGCCTATATTTTCTTTTACTTAATTTAGATAGCCTTTGGCAAAATTCCACAGCATCTAACCAACTTACCATTTCAACGGGGTTTGTGCTGCCTTTAAAAAATGATGGCTCTGGGTTTAAATCTTGCTCTACTTTTAAATCTTCTCTTTGGGCAATATATAACCATTGAGCTTGGGTAATGGGATAAATACCCATCAAGAAGTTTTTCAGGGTAACGTTGTGTTGGGGCTTTTCACTTTGATTACCACTTTCTTGTTCTGAAGAACCCATTGTAAAGGTTCCCGATGGTATTTTGACTAATTCTATTTCTAGGTCATCGGTGAGTTTTTCTCTATAGATTAAAAGACGTTTTTGGGTCTTTTGGATGATTATTGTAGGCATAAGTAAGTGATTATAATTAAATTGAAGATAGATTTTAGGCTCTCTTAGGTTTGGTGGGTAAAATGTATTATAAGATACATTCTTCCTAGCGAGCGAGTGAAAGGAACCACAAAGACACAAAGGACACAAAGGAAAGATCGATCCGATGTAAGTTAAACTTATCACACAGAACCTAGAAGAGCCATGTATCGGCAATGACGTTAGGCATTAGCCAGATCCTCGATTAATTCTGCTTCCTTGAGTCGGAAGGTATCAACTCCATAGTCTGCAAGTTTAGAAAGAAAAACAACTCGCGGAATACCTGCTAAGTTGGCAGCAGTGCCAGAGGAAAGTTTTCCCAATTCATAAAGTTTAATGGCAGCAAGAAGAGAGATTTCCTGTCCTAGTTGTTCTGGGGTGAGATGTAAAGCGAGAGCAGTTTCATCGGGTAGGGAAAGAGTGATTTGGTACATGATGAATCCTAGGATTAATTGATAGTAGGATTGATTGATTGTAGGGTTGATTCATGAATCAACCCTACCTTGATAAGGGGGATCAAAACCCGTCTTCAATTTAATTATAACCAGCTACTTATCAGCCAACTCACATCTAGTACATTTGTTCAAAAAAATCGAAAAGGAGAAAAAGGGTAAAAAAAGGAAAAAAAGAGAAAAAGGGTTACAAAGTCCTCCCAGCACCGCACACCACCCGAAAACCGTCGTAGTTGCTGCTGAGGTCGCGGCGGTTGCTGTAGCCGCGGTAAGCGGAACGGCAGAAAGGAGGATGGCTGAACCAAGAACCGCCCCGCAGAGCTTTATATGCCCGATTTTGCTGTTTTTTGCTCTTTTCTTGCCAAGGACTACCATCCCTAGGTGCGCCTTGATAATTTTCCCAGAAGTGATCCTGACACCACTCCCAGACATTGCCGTGCATATCATACAAACCAAAACCATTGGGGGGAAATTGCCCCACGGGGGTGGTTTGCTGGCGATATTCTCCTGCTGGTTCCTTAGCAAAGCGTTCCCTAGCATCGTAGTTAGCTAAATTTGAGGTGAGGGTTGCTCCGAAGTGGAAGGGGGTGGTGGTTCCAGCACGACAAGCATACTCCCATTCCGCCTCACTGGGTAGCCGATACTGTTTCTTGGTCATTTTAGAGAGCCTTTGGCAAAATTCTACGGCATCTAACCAAGATACATTTTCAACGGGGTTTGTGCTGCCTTTAAAATATGATGGCTCCAGTTTTAAATTTCGCTCTACTTTTAAATCTTTTCTTTGGGCAATATATAACCATTGAGCTTGGGTAATCGGAGTTTGACTTAGGTAAAACGGAGCGATTTTTACTAAATGTCTGGGGGATTCTCGTTGGAACCAATCCCTATCGTATTTTTCCCCTAGCCGCGCTATTTCCTCCGCTTCGGTTCCCATCCAAAACTCCCCCGAAGGAATATAGAGCATTTTTAAGCTGGGGGGATTTTCTTCAAAGTAGAAGGCTCTCACGGGTTCCTTGGCGGTAATTTGTCCCGTCTCATCCACAAAAACGGTTTCAGACTTGAACAGGGTTAGGTTAAATTTCTCGGTGATGATTTCTTCTTCTGTGTTATCCAAAACTTCCCTAAACTGGACTGGGATTGTCTCGGCGGTTATTTCTTCGCTTGCCAAAATTTTAAGCTGCTCAGGGGTTAAACGAAGGCGCTGATACAGTTCCCCATCTTCTACGCTGAAATCCTTAAGTCTATCCTTGAGCAGTTGAAACAATATTTCCTCTCCTCCCGTAAGCTCTTTTACCTTAGCTATGGTTACGGTTTTATATTTCCTCAGCCACTTTTCCTCAACCGGTAGGGGTGGAGGTGAGTCAACCATAGATTGCAGCTTTTGGCTAATTTCTTGGTACTTTGCTTCCCCTAGCTTTTGGAAAACCTTGGCAGATACCTTGGCAAAGGCGCGGACTAGATTAGCTGCTTCTTTGCCGAGGAGAACTTGGGGATTGGTAAGAATAAGACCAAAAAAGGTGGTGGTACTCAGGTTGAGTTTTTGGGCGATGTATTCCGAGAGGACAAAAATTACCTCTAAGGCGCGGCTATTCCCTAGTTCAGTGAGCAGAAGCTCTCTGTCCTCATCATCAAATTCAAAATCTAGGCTGTTGGGGGGAGTATGAAAGTTAAATTTACCTTCTTTTCCTTTGTCCCACTTCACTGGTTCCCCTCCTAGATGGACTTTGAGAAAACCGCTAAGGATGACTTCTGCTATGTTTAGGGGGTTAGAGGCGCTTAAAAGTTTGCTTTGGATAAGACGGATAATGGGAAGATTTACCGGGGCTGCGGCTAATTTTTTCAGTAATTCCCAAGCTAGAGGTGAGGCGGTACTAGCGAATAGTTGTAGAGCTTGCTTCCTAGACATCTCCGGAGAAATAGTTGCGGGTATTTCTCTGTTTTGGGGGGATTTTTCTAGTAGTACCCCCGCACAGGTGGCGTTGCTGTCACCACTGACAACGAGCGCCCAAGCTTTTAAGGATGAAGGGGTTAGGGAGATGGTGGGTAAGGGAAAGTAGGTTTTTTGGATTGTTTCTCTGAGAATATGTTGATTTTCCTCTTCGTTCTCAATTTGTAGTAGCAGGGGGATAGAGGTAAATCTCCAGTTTTGTGAAGGTTTCCGGGGGGTTTGGTTGACTAGGGAGACGAACCAACCTCGACTAAGGGCGGTTCTTTCCCACATTGCTTCCGGGAAGGGAGAAAGCAGGGTGACGATTTGGTGTTTTCCCCAGTCCTGAAGAGCTTGGTTATAGCGTCCTTGATACCAGTCTGGGGAAGTACAATCGCTGTAGAAGAGGATAAGTCTTTCGCCACGAGGATGGATGAGATCTTTTGGGTGAATTGAGCAAGTATCGTTAGAGTAGGTACGGATGGCTAAATTTTGCTTGTCTTCGTCCCATCCGATGCGGTAGAGTTTGACATCCCGAAAGGCCCCGATTTGTTCTAGCCAATCGCGGATTTCCCCGGCCATTTCTTTCCAAAAGACCATGGAGGCCCATTCTTCAATCAGTAAAACCACCTCTAGGGAACGGACTTTTTTGGCTTGGTAAACGGGTATTAGGGCTAAACTGCCATCTCTCTTGCCGATGCTATACTCGGCCGATTTCTGTACGGTGCTGTTTAGGTTTATTTGTCTTTGGGTGGCTGAGTCTATCTTTTGGATGAGGGGACGCACTGCTCGCCCTAATTTTAGGGTTTCTCGCCAGAATTTGGCACTGGGGAGGCTAATGGGTAGGGTGTCTGCGCCTATCTTCTCAGGTTGTTTTTGTGCCTCTGTCTCCCGTATTAAGGGAACTTCATCGGATGGGGCTGCTGGCTCTTGGGTTTCCTTTTTACTCTCCTGGGGGGGTTTTTTAGCGGTCGGGGTTTCTTTCTTTTCTTCCCTAGGCTCTGTAGGGGGTTGGGGTTTTCCTTCCTCTTCTTGGGTGAGAACATACCACCATAAACTATCAGCTATCTGGTAACTGTCTAGGTCCCATCCCCTGCCCTTGACAAAGGTGATAAATTTATCAATCAGTTCTGGTGTGGGAGGGGTTTGGGTCATTTATTGCCTGTGTCGGTGAGGTAGGTAAATAGTAGGTTGGTAAGGGACTTTAATTCTGCACCCGTGGGTTTATTTTCGCCCATGCTCATAAAGACGGCGTTTAAAAGCTGGTCTGTTGCTAGTTCCCCTTTGTCTCGTTTTTTAACATATTCTGCGATCGCGTCTTCTATTTTTTTACTTTCGGGACTGGCCTCTTTATAATCAAAATGGCTTTTTACTATGTCTTTTAGTTCCTCTGGGGTGGGTTCGGGGATTTCTAAGAGCAGACATCTACGTTTAAAGGGTAGGGGAAAATCCCTCTCGCCGTTGCTCGTCATAATCACTATGGGGAACTGTTGGCAGCTTACCTTGCCTTGGGGGATGGATTCCCATTTACCGTCATGGGTTTGTACTGGTATTGGTTCGTTTTCGGTATCTTTAGCGAGTCGGGAAAGTTCGGTGATTTCAAATCTTCCCTCTTCAAAAAGGTTTAAGAGGTCGTTAGGTAAGTCGATGTCACTTTTATCTATCTCATCGATAAGCAGTACCCGGGGATAATTTCTCGGACAGAGGGCTGTTCCCAAGGGACCCAAGCGGATATACTGCCCTATGTCTTTTTTTTCTTCTAATTGGTAATCTTGCAAACGTGCGATCGCATCGTAGTAGTATAATCCCTCTTGTAGGGTAGTGCGGGTATTAATTGGCCAGACTAATACTTCTCCTAAGTCTAATTCGTAGGCGATTGCGTAGGCTAGGGAGGTTTTCCCTGTACCCGGTTTCCCTGTGACTAAAATAGGCCGGCGTAGGTGAATGGCTGCGTTTACGGTTTCGATGGTTTTAGGGTTAACTATGAGTTGTTTTCCCCGCTCCTCGGATTTGTCGGTGGCGAAGCTTCGCCAAGGTGGGATTTCTGGCCAGGTAATCTCATTCCTTGAGCCTTTTTCATGATTGCCTTGAAAGATTTTCCATGTATTCATAGTTAATTAACCTAGGTGCTGAGATGTTAAGTAGTGGAAGGGGGGCATCCGATTAGGGTCTTCTAAAAAGCATAATAGATGATGTCCTAGATGTTCGGGTTCATTTTCTAAATTATCTGGTGATTGTCGCCTCACCTCTTGAACTGTTGTGGACAATTGATTAATTTGAATACCCTGTAAGAGTGTATTAATTTCTGTTCTGTGACTTGCTTCCTGAGCATGACAGCGTGACCCAACGGCTAAAGGTATGCCATATTTTAAGCTTCTTTTAAATAATTGCTCTAAATCCTCTTGAGTTGAAGCGCAAAGATTGCTCCATAGAGTTGTTTCTTGGCACAAATAGGACTCGCTGTTAGTAACTGTTTGTGTATCTATAGAATTTGTTGTTAATCTCTCCCATCTACTTGTCCAATGTTGATAAGCTGGTTGATTCCGATATCTATTCTCCAATCTCATAAGAGAGCGAACATTAACAAAATATACTCTCTTAAGTTGAGTTAGGCTATCACAGCAATTGTATTCCCAAGATTCAAAGTTAGTATATAGTAGCTTACCATTGGTGAAAAATTCAATATTTAATTCTGCACCTCCTCGCTCATGACAATCTTCAATAATTTTTGTTAAAATGTTCGTTATATCTTTTTGAGTATAAACATCTTTGCTAACGCTACTCTCTACAGGAAGAGGTATATAATTATTTTCTTGACTTTGAGATGTATTTAACTGTAGAAACCACGCAGCAAATTGATATTCAGGGGAAGTATTTGCTACATGACCTTTACTCTCCTCTATTTTGATAATTAGATAGTTGTTAATATTTTCTCGATTGTCAAGTTCTGGATTAATTTCTGTTATCTCTGCTATCCAAGCATTGTAATCTGTGTCAGTAATTTTTAATAGTTCCTTTAACTCCTGTATTGTTTGTTCAATCTTTGAGCGAGTGGAGCTATTAACTCTGCTAAGTCTAAAAAGTATTATTAATGAATCTTTATTTGGAAGATTTATGATTTTATCGATGATTTCTTCAAAATTAGCCTTGTCATTATCTGGCAAGTACGACTTTATGATCGGACTCAGTTCTGATTGTTGTTGTCCAGACAAGTTATTTTTAAGCTTTGTAAATATATCAATTTTTGTCTTACTTTTAACAAAACTATTTTCTACAGAGATACCCTTGTTATCGATAGCATTCCAATGCTCAATTAATGTAATAAAATTGGTCTTTTGAACTTTTATAGGCGTTTTCATAGCTTCTGTGAGAGCTTTAGAAATCAAGGGAAATAATTTTTTATTTGCTTCTTTCCTAAGATTTTCTGAATTTAAGTAATTTTTCTCTGCTATCTCATCATAAGTTAAATCTTGACGAAATCCATTTACTAAGATTTTTTGTATATCAGATAATCCCTTATTATCTACTTTTATAACTAACTGCATTACAATGCCCAAAAAATCTGATTCATTCAGATCACTTGGTTTTTTAGACTTAGATTTTCTATCTCCCATTTGTCCTTGTGGTTCTCCTTTTAAGAATACAATTCACAAAATGCTACTTTTAGCTACTTAATGATACTTTGGCAAGTTAACTACTAAATGCTACAAAAACTACCTCGACAATTAAAAGGGCTAGAAATAAGCTAAAAGTGTAGTCTAATTCAGAGCTTATGTACATCTCAAACTACCAGATTAAATCACTAACCGAGAGGCTAAAAAATCTCTTGGGGTATGTACCCAAAGAAGCTTGGGTAATTAATCTCGCCATCGAGATAGAAATCTCTCCAAAGCAGTTTTTTAGTGATGGGCAATTGGTTCAGCACTACCGAGAAATCGAACAGCTACACAGCTAATAAAACCGCCTGAATTTGGTTATTTAACCATCTTCAGGACAGTAAAACTTATTTTCTACTGCCATGATACTCAAAAAAACCACCCCAACACAAGCATCGGCTTTAAGGGATAATCCACGCCTAGGGATGCTCCAAATCAGCGATAATCGTCTCGTACAAGCTTTCTTTGACTGGCTAACAGGCTACTACCTTGCTCCTCCTCTCTGGAAAAGCAACCCCTCCTTAGAGCTAATTTATGGCATACTCCAGTATATAGGCGGATTAGCGATCGCTCTTAGCCACTGGCAATTAATCCCCCTAGGATGGGTGTTATCCGTAGCTGGAGCGGCTCAATTGCAGGAAATAGCCCACTTTTGCGCCCATAATGCTTTTTTCCCTCAATATCCCACTTATAACCATCTTTTAGGTTGTTGGCTCACCTTAATTACCGGGAAAAAGCCCTTTCCGTTGTTCAAAAAAGATCATTTACTCATTCACCACCCCCCGAAAAACCTAGCTACCATGAATGACAAGGGGAATACCCCCTACCTAGTAGAAGAGTTAGGTTTTGAATTTGCCCAAGAAGAGGCCTTCTATTGGCAAAATCTCGGCAAGTTATTACTCTCTCCCAAGTTTTACGGAGAAACCTTCCTTTCTCGTCTGACTAATCTCCTTAAAGCTCCCATTAACTATCAAATAGCTACCCTGATTGTGCTTTTCTTGGCCTCTGTTTGTGCGGGTTTAACCCATTCTTGTTTAAGCTGCTTACTCTGGGTGCTATTTACCCAACTCGGAACCTATGCAGCCGCACTCTTGCAACAGCTACCGGAGCATAATTGGGCCTATGAAACCGATGATAATGAGGGAGCTAAATCTCAGGTAATTGGTAAATCTTTTGCTCTATATCTGGGTGCTTACCCCCCGCGCTCAGACCACTGGTTAGAGTGGTTAAAATGGTCCACGGAATTAGTGGGAGCAGTCTTTATTCGGCTAATCATCCTTCCAGTTAGCCTAGGGGCGCACTGTGTTCATCATGCTACACCAAACGATCACAACTGGGCTAATCAACTATACAGCCTAAGAGCTTTTCAGACTGGCTCAGTGAAAGGATGGCAGCGTTATCAATTCCTTGAGGTTTGGGGATACCGAAACGCCTTAAACTACGTCTTTGTCGGTTTTAGTTTAAGGAGAAAAAGCTAAATTAAACTCGGTGTGCAACTATATTTTTAGTCTTGATTTACAACAAGGCTTTCAGAAATCAGCAGAGATAAAGTATCCTCTGGAACCCTGATTCTGTCCTTTTTAGTTGCACATCGCGTTAAATTAACCTCATTCTATACCCTCTCGCAAGACTACAAGAGCGACCATCTCAATAATCTGTTATTTTTCCTGCTGTTCGTAGGCTGAGACGATTTTTTGTACCAAGGGATGACGCACCACATCGGCCCGGGATAGGTAACAAAAAGCGATCCCTTCCACTGATTTGAGGATTTTTTGAGCGGCAATTAACCCCGATTCCTGTTGTTGCGGTAAATCCGTTTGAGTGACATCTCCAGTTACTACCATGCGCGAACCGAATCCCAAGCGCGTTAAGACCATTTTTAACTGTGCTGGGGTGGTATTTTGGGCCTCATCAACGATAACAAAAGCATTAGCTAGGGTTCGTCCCCGCATATAAGCTAAGGGAGCGATTTCGATTTTACCCCGTTCCATCAGGTCGGGAATTTTGGCCGCTTCGATAAATTCGTATAAAGCATCGTAGAGGGGACGCAAAAAAGGATCGACTTTTTGCTGTAAATCCCCCGGGAGAAAGCCTAATTTTTCCCCCGCTTCCACGGCCGGCCGGGTGAGAATAATCCGTTCTACTTTATCTTCTAAGAGAGCCTGTACTGCTAAAACGGCGGCTAAAAAGGTTTTCCCCGTGCCAGCAGGTCCAATACAAAAGGTGATATCGTGACTTTGAATCGCTTGGATATATTGACGCTGACGGAAGGTTTTTGCCCGAATTAGCTCCCCGCGACGGGTACGAGCCAGAATATCCTGCTGTAGTTCTTTATACTCGCTAGAACGCCCCGTATCGAGGGCATGGATAGCGGTCATAATATCGGCTTCGGCGATTAACTTGGCCTCTTGCCATAAAATACTTAAGGAGCGTACAATCGCTGTGGCACGCTCCACGGGGGTTGGTTGCCCCCCAATCCGCAATTCCATGCCTCTGAGGACTAAATTTGCCCCAGTTTGCCTGGCTATCAATTTGAGGTTAGCTTCTTGATGACCCGCTAAAGCGATCGCACTTTCTGAACTGGGGAATTGAATCGTTTGCCAAGTTTCCGTCATGCTTGGGGCTAAATTATCCTTTGGCTGTTTCTACCACTTTAGCAAAAGCGACGGGATCGAGGACAGCTAATTGGGCCAACATTTTCCGATTGAGGAGGATATTAGCTTTCTTTAATTGTCCGGTCAGTTGGCTGTAACTGATGCCCTGTTGACGAGCAGCCGCGTTAATGCGGGTAATCCAAAGACGACGAAAATCGCGTTTACGTTTGCGACGGTCTCTATAGGCATTCCGCAAGGCCTTCATTACCTGTTGGTTAGCTGTACGGAATAAGCGCGAGTGAGAACCGCGAAAACCTTTGGCTAATTTGAGAACTTTTTTGCGTCGCTTGCGGGCGACATTCCCCCGTTTTACTCTAGACATGATAATCCTTTAGACGATTTTTCTGGAAAACTTACAAATAGGGCAACATTAAGCGCACTTCCTTCTCGTCGCGCTCGTCCACTAGGGTAATCTGGGACAAACGACGGCGCTTGCGTTCGGCACTTTTATGATCGAGTAGGTGATTTTTGAAGGCTTTGCGACGTTTGATTTTTTTGCCGCTTCCTGTGGCCTCGAATCGTTTGGCCGCCGCCTTTCGCGTTTTTAGCTTGGGCATAAACTCCGTTTTATTAAATCGACACAATCACTAATACTATCACAAATAAAGGACTTTGGGCAAGGAGTGGCCAAAAGATTCCCTAGCTTATCCTTACTTTGGCCAGGTCTGTGCTTGGGAATTAAATCAATCGGGAATTTTTCCCCTTCCTCCTGATCGAATCGCTAAGATCCAGATAATGTCTCGCGTTAACACGCATCTGGAGAAGTTATGGCTAAAACCCTACTAGAACAATTACGCCAATTTACAGTGGTTGTTGCCGATACCGGCGATATCCAAGCGATCGAAGCTTTTACTCCCCAAGATACCACTACTAACCCCTCCCTGATTACGGCTGCGGCCCAAATGCCCCAATATCAGCCGATTGTCGATCAAACCCTGCAAGCGGCCAGAAAAGAATTAGGAGAACAGGCCACCCCGGAAGATGTGGCCAAATTAGCTTTCGATCGCCTAGCGATCGGTTTTGGCCTACAAATCCTGCAAATCGTCCCCGGCCGCGTCTCCACCGAAGTGGATGCTCGTCTTTCCTACGATACCCAAGCTACCATCGACAAGGCCCGTTATCTCATTTCCCAGTATGAACAAGCGGGTATCTCTAGAGAAAGAGTCTTAATTAAAATTGCCTCGACTTGGGAAGGGATTAAAGCGGCAGAAGTCCTCGAAAAAGAGGGAATTCACTGTAATTTAACCCTATTATTCGGTTTTCATCAGGCGATCGCCTGTGCAGAAGCGGGAGTAACCTTAATTTCTCCCTTTGTCGGTCGGATTCTCGATTGGTATAAAAAAGAAACTGGTAAAGACTACGTTGGCGCTGAAGATCCCGGAGTCCAATCCGTTACCCAGATCTATAACTACTATAAAAAGTTTGGCTATAAAACCGAAGTTATGGGGGCAAGTTTCCGCAATATCGGCGAAATTTGCGAGTTAGCCGGTTGTGATCTTTTAACCATTTCGCCGAAACTGCTCGAGCAATTGCAAGAGACAGAAGCCGATTTACCCCGTAAGCTCGATCCAGCACAGGCCGCAACCCTTGATATTGTCAAAATTGCCATGGATCAAGCGACTTTTGAGAAAATGCACGCCGAAGATGCCATGGCTTCTGAAAAACTAGCGGAAGGTATTCAAGGTTTTACCAAAGCTTTAGAATTATTGGAACAATTGCTGATTCAACGTTTAACCCAGTTGGAAGGTCAGTCAACCCTAGAACACGCCGCCGAAGATATTTTCCGAGTCTATGATCATGATGGGGATGGTTTCATCACCCGGGAAGAATGGGCGGGAACCGATGCGGTATTCGATGCGATCGATATTAACCATGATGGGAAAATTTCTCCCGATGAGATCGCTGTCGGTTTGGGTGCGGCTTTTCGTTTAGTGGAAGCATAGAATTGGTTGTGAGTTGAAGGAAGCAGCATCAGTCCCCACCCGTACTAACCCCCACCAGTGGGGAAAGTGCAGGGAGTGGGGCGCTTTTTACTGTTCACTGGTAACTGATCACTGATCACTGATTAAGCTGTCTCTTGGGCAGCGGCTAATTCCTCCAGTTTTCCCTGTTGATCCTTGGCGATACAGGATTGAATCACATCTTCGATGTCGCCGTCTAAAATGCGATCGAGGGAAAAATTCTGATTTAAGCGATGATCGGTGAGACGATTATCCTTATAGTTATAGGTGCGAATTTTTTCCGAACGGGAACCGGTCCCCACCTGAGAGCGCCGCATGGAACTGACTGCTTCCTGTTGTTCCTGTAACTTTATATCGTACAGTTTCGCCCGGAGAATCTGCATAGCTCGTTCCCGGTTTTGCAATTGCGATCGCTCTTCGGTGCAAAAAACCCGGATTCCCGTGGGTTTATGGATTAAATCGACGGCAGTTTCCACTTTATTGACATTTTGACCGCCTGCACCCCCGGATCTAGCCGTGGTTAACTCAATATCCTTGGGATCGATATGCACTTCCACATCGTCCACTTCTGGCATAATTGCCACGGTAGCGGTGGAAGTGTGAACGCGACCACTTGCTTCCGTCAGAGGAACCCGCTGCACCCGATGGACTCCCGCCTCAAATTTCAGCTTACTATAGACGTTATCGCCTTTAATCTCTAAAATTGCCTCTTTAAATCCTCCCATATCCGCCGGAGATTCACTCAAAAGGCTAACTTTCCAGTTTTGAGTTTCGGCATATTTTGAGTACAAACGCACTAAGTCTCCCGCCCAAATACTGGCTTCATCACCGCCAGTCCCGGCGCGAATTTCTAGCATGATATTCTTTTCATCGAGGGGATCCCGGGGCAGCAGTAGAATGGTTAATTGGTCTTCCAAAGTGGCGATTTTTTCCTCTAATTCGGCCACTTCTAGGGCGGCGATTTCGCGTAGTTCGGGATCGCTGGCGGATTCTTTGAAGATTTGTTTCGCACCGATTAAATCCGCTTGACTTTTTTGCCAAATTTCGTAGGTGTTGACCGTTTCCTCTAGAGAAGCGCGAGATTTGGCTAGACGCTGTAATTCGCTGGGATTACCAGTGACATCGGGATCCGCTAGACGACGGGTTAATTCTGTGTAGGTCTGTTCTACAGATTGTAGTTTGTTGAGTAAATAACTTTCAGCCATAATCGATAGCCACAAATAGGGTTAAACGGGGTTAATTTGAAGATAACCCGCAAATTCTTTGGATTAAAAGCGTCTGAGAGATAATAGAGACGCAATACTTTTAATTGTCTTAATTTTCTTTGTCTGGAGTTCTGCGAGCTAGGAAAAATCCCGCTCAACTGCTGACAGTCAGTCAGTTTTGCTAATACTTAGAAATATTTTTAGGCCAGCAAGCGGCAAGGGAAGACATTTTTTTTCTTAACCAGATTATTCCTATATCTGAAACTATCATTTTTTGGCCGGTTTGGACAAGTAATCTTAAATTCTGTTTAAAAGCAGGGAGTGGGGAGATAGGGAGATAGGGAGATGGGGAGATGGGGAGATGGGGAGATGGGGAGCTTTTTTGCTGTGATCGGTAAACGGTAAAGAGTAATCAGCGAAATGATAACTGATCACTGATAACTGATCACTGAATACTAAACCTGTCGGAAAGGGGGACAAAAAATGCTAGGATGGCGACAGCACAGAGAAAAGTGAAAGAAAGGAATATAACTTTACATGGAAGAGTTTGACAAGTCAATATCCTTTGACGGCAGGGATATTCGACTAAAAATAGGGCTTTTAGCCCCCCAAGCTGGCGGTAGTGTTCTGATCCAATCGGGAGAAACGGCAGTTTTAGTGACAGCAACCACAGCCAAGGCCAGAGAAGGAGTAGATTTCCTGCCCTTAACCGTTGATTACGAAGAAAGATTATACGCCGCCGGGCGCATCCCGGGAGGATTTTTGCGTCGTGAAGGTCGTCCCCCGGAAAAAGCAATTCTGACCGGTCGTTTGATTGATCGCCCCCTGCGGCCTCTATTCCCCAGTTGGATGCGGGATGATATTCAGGTGGTCGCTACGACCCTCTCAATGGATGAGGAAGTCCCCCCGGATGTTTTGGCCGTTACCGGGGCTTCTGTGGCGGTTTTGTTGGCAGGTATTCCCTTCCAAGGACCGATGGCAGCCGTGCGCGTCGGTTTACTGGGGGATGAATTTATCATCAATCCCACCTACAAGGAAATCCATAACGGAGAATTGGATTTAGTGGTGGCCGGTAGTCCTGAAGGGGTGGTGATGATCGAAGCGGGAGCCAATCAGTTACCGGAACGGGATATTATTGAGGCGATCGATTTTGGTTATGAAGCGGTCCGCGACCTGATCACCGCTCAACGGGAATTGATCGATCAGTTGGGTATTCCCCTCGTCACCCGAGAAGCGCCGGTAGCAAACGAAACCGTGCAGAATTTCCTAAAAGAACAAGCTAAAGAGGAAATTAAACAGATTCTCTGCCAGTTTACCCTCAGCAAAACCGAACGGGATGAGAAATTAGAGGCGATCGAAAATCGGATCAAGGAAACTATAACCGCTCTCCCCGATGAAGATCCCTTAAAATCTCCAACGCTGGAAGAACCGAAGTTAATCGGTAATCTCTTTAAGGATCTGACCAAAAAACTGATGCGCGCCCAAATTATTGAGGATGGGGTGCGGGTTGATGGTCGTAAACTGGACGAAGTACGGCCGATTTCTTGCCGGGTAGGAGTTTTACCCCGTCGGGTTCACGGTAGCGGCCTGTTTAATCGCGGTTTAACCCAGGTGCTTTCGATCGCCACCCTCGGCACCCCCGGTGATGCTCAGGATTTGGGGGACGATCTCCATCCCGAAGACGAAAAACGCTATCTTCATCACTACAATTTCCCACCCTTTTCCGTCGGTGAAACCCGTCCCATGCGTTCTCCCGGCCGTCGAGAAATTGGTCACGGTGCTTTAGCGGAAAGGGCGATCGTGCCTGTCCTTCCCCCCCAGGAGGAATTTCCCTATGTGCTGCGGGTGGTGTCGGAAGTCCTCTCTTCTAATGGTTCCACCTCCATGGGTTCCGTGTGCGGTTCTACCCTAGCGCTGATGGATGCCGGTGTTCCCCTGAAAAAACCCGTTAGCGGTGCGGCCATGGGTTTAATTAAAGAAGGGGAAGAAGTGCGGATTTTGACCGATATCCAAGGTATCGAGGATTTTCTGGGAGATATGGACTTTAAGGTGGCTGGTACTGATTCTGGCATCACCGCTCTCCAGATGGATATGAAAATCCCCGGTTTAACCATGGAAGTGGTGGCTAAGGCGATCGAACAAGCTTTACCGGCCCGCAAACATATCCTCGAGAAGATGTTAGCGACCCTAGAAAAACCCCGCACGGAATTATCTCCCCACGCACCCCGGTTATTGACGATCAAGATCGATCCGGATCTGATCGGGTTAGTCATCGGGCCAGGTGGTAAAACGGTTAAAGGGATTACTGAACAGACCGGCACGAAAATCGATATCGATGACGATGGTACTGTCACCATTTCCTCTACCGATGGGGAACAGGCCGAAAAAGCTAAACGACTGATCTACAATATGACCCGCAAACTCAATGAGGGTGAGGTCTATCTCGGTCGCGTGACTCGCATTATCCAAATCGGCGCTTTTGTGGAAGTTTTGCCGGGGAAAGAGGGAATGATCCATATTTCCCAATTGGCCGAGGGACGCGTCGGTAAGGTGGAAGATGAAGTGGCCGTGGGGGATGAGGTGTTAGTTAAGGTACGCGAGATCGATAGTAAAGGTCGTCTCAATCTCACCCGTCTCGGTATTCATCCCGATGAGGCTGCCGCGGCCCGTAAGGCTGCTACTGTAGTCTAGGTAAATTTTTTGTTCATGGTTAACTCTCGATCGCTCGATCGAGAGTTTTTATTTTATCGCTAAAATTGCCTAAAAACAGCAATAGAGACGTAAAAAAAACGCCTCTATCCCGGTATTTTCCCTAGATATTGTTTCTGACTACCAGCTAGACTTGACCACACCGGGTAAAAGACCTTGGTGGGCCCATTCGCGTAAAACGTTGCGGGATAAACCAAAATCGCGATAGTATCCTCTAGGTCTGCCGGTCGTTAAACAACGGTTGCGGTGACGACTAGGAGCGCTATTGCGGGGTAATTCCTGTAATTTTTGGTGAATTGCCAGTTTTTCTTCAAAATCTTCGGCGGTGCGGAATTGTTCTTTTAGTTCCGCTCTTTTAGCTTCGTATTTTTGTCTGAGACGAGCGCGTTTTTTCTCGCGTTCTACCATCGATTTTTTTGCCATGGGGTTTCTCGAAAAAGATTTAACCTGTAAAGACAGCATTTTTCATTATAATACTAAATCCGTTGAGTAACGCACAGAAAACGGGTTTCTCCGAGAAACCCGTTTTCTACTCATGCACTCATGCAAAAAGGGGAATGAATAATCAGTCTTTAATAACCAGATTTAGTATAACCTGAATCTCTCCTTGGCTATCAGACGATAATTCTGCCCGCTTCCTAACACCGGTGACAAAGGTGACATTTGTTGATATTAATTCTTAAAGTCCTAGTTGAAAATTTTCTATGTCTGAACCGCCTCAATTTCTCCAACAACGTCTTTTTTATCAAGGTCGCGTCTTTCAATTTGAAGTCTCGAAACTGCGTTTACCTAACGGTGTCGAGGGAGAATGGGAATGTGTGCGTCATCCGGGGGGTGCTTTAGCAGTTCCAATCACCAAGGAAGGTCAATTAGTTTTAGTACGTCAGTATCGATTTAGTTTGCAAGCTCGAATTTTGGAATTTCCCGCCGGGACGATTGATGAAGGAGAAGACCCTGCTACGACGGTAAAACGAGAATTAGAGGAAGAAGCGGGCTATCGGGCGCATAATTGGCAATCTTTGGGTAAATTTGCCCTGGCACCGGGTTATTCCGATGAATATATCTATGCTTTTCTGGCCCAGGATCTGGAAAAATTAAGCTTGCCCCCCGCTCAAGATGCCGATGAAGATATAGAAGTGGTTTTTATGAGTTTTGAGGAAATGGAATCAGCGATCGCTCAGGGAGAATCGATCGATGCTAAAACTATTACTAGCTTCTATCTGGCCCGTTTAGCTCTTAATTAATCTTTTCGATCACCGCTTGTCCTAGTTGAATCAACTCAAACCCGATAAAAAGGCTTAAAATCACAGTGACAGCCTGATTAAGTAGGGGTATATTGCCTTTGCCTAGAACAGAAGCGACGAATTTGACCACAACCAAAACGAGAGCGCTAACAACGGCGATTTTGACGGCTATCATAGACTAATTTTTCCTCACGGTTAACCAAATTATACTATTTCCAGACTTTTTCTGGCTAGTTTCATCTTGGGTTTGATACAAAATTTAGCATTTTGGTGGAAAGCGCTCCTGTCATTGCCAAAAATGCCCTGGTTTTTGTTAAGAATTGTAAAATGTAGTTAGATTCATTTGATCAGAAGAGGATTCATGTCTAACCAAGAATCGATTTTTCCATTCCCTCAAAAACCAGTGTATTCTTCCGTATTCAAGCCGATTTTAGCGATAATATCAGTTATCTTAATTATGTTAGCAGTGATCGGCGGGTTAATGATGGTTAGTTTATCATTATCTTGGCCGGAAGACAATATTTATCGATTACTCCTTGGCTTAGTAGAAGATTTTTTTAACCCCTTTGCTTGGATCAAAGTTCCCACGGTTGCTCATAGCTATCAATTATTATTACCCACGGTTATCTTGCTAATTTCTACGCAGTTAATCATTTTCTTGTCTCCGCATCCGCAAGTTTGGTCAAGATTATTCATTATTTCTATCACTCTCGCTATCACCCTGCGCTATCTACTCTGGAGGATTCTGGAAACCTTAAATCTTTCTACTCCTCTCAATGGCTTTTTTAGTTTACTGCTTTTAGGCGTTGAGATGATAGTTTTAAGTGGTAGCATAATTCAGTTAGTTTTAGTCTTAACCACGAAGGATAGACGCAAAGAAGCTGATTTTTATAGCCAAGCAGTGATCAATAAACAGTATTTGCCGACGGTAGATATTCTGATTCCCACCTATAATGAGCCAGCCTTTATCTTAAAAAGAACTGTTATCGGTTGTCAAGCCCTTAATTATCCTCATAAAAATATTTATATCCTCGATGATACCCAGAGGTCAGAAATTTATGAATTAGCAGAAAAATTAAATTGTCATTATCTGACTCGTCAGGATAGAAAAAATGCTAAAGCAGGTAATTTAAACCATGCTCTCAAACAAACTCAAGGGGAATTAGTGGTAGTTTTTGATGCGGATTTTATCCCTTGTCAGAACTTTTTAGAAAGAACTGTTGGCTGGTTTCAAAACCCCAAAATTGCCTTAGTGCAAACTCCCCAAAGCTTTTATAATGCCGATCCTATTGCCCATAACTTAGGTTTAGAAAATATTGTTACTCCCGACGAAGAATTATTTTATCGTCATATCCAACCAGCTAAAGATGGGGTGGGTAGTCCTGTCTGTGCTGGCACTTCTTTTATTGTCAGAAGAAAAGCCTTAGAGGAAGTGGGATATTTTAATATAGAATCTATTAGTGAAGACTATTTTACTGGGATTGCTATATCTGCCAAAGGTTATGAAGTTATTTACTTAAATGAAAAACTCAGTGCTGGTTTATCTGCCGAAAGTTTATCAGCTTATTTACGACAAAGATTGCGCTGGGCAAGGGGAACTTTACAGGCCTTTTTTATCAAAGCTAATCCCCTAAAAATTGCGGGACTAACTCTACCTCAAAGATTGGCACACTTAGAAGGACTTTTATCTTGGTTTTCTCCCTTAGCTCGTTTATTTTCTCTGCTTATTCCTCTCCTTTATACCTTTGGTTATATCGTACCTTTGAACATCACCATCGATGAGACAATCTATATCTTTTTACCCTACATGATGATCCAGTTAGCCACTTATCACTGGTTAAATTCTCGCTCGCGCTCAATTGTTTTTTCTGAGGTACTATCGATGATTATTTGTGTACCTACATCCCTAACAGTTCTCCATGTTCTTTGGAAACCCTTTGACAAAGGATTTCAGGTGACACCGAAGGGACTTGCTCGCCAAAATTATCAATATAATTGGCACTTATCCTACCCATTGCTGTTTTTTCTCACTATTACTTTAATTAGTATTTTCTTTAATTTAAACCATCACAATTATCAAGAAAGTTCCCTAAATTTTGGCTTAATTTTGGCTATATATAATGTGGTTATTATCATGACTGCTTTAGTGGCTTTATTGGAAGCTCCCCTTACCCTAGAAACTCAATATCAAGTGTTGGAATCTCCCGTTAACTTGATCACAGAATCGGATATAATTATACAGGGCAATCTGAAAAAACTTTCGGAAATAGGAGCAGAAATTCACCTGAGGGAACCCATCTACTCAGAAAAGCTACTCCTAGATATTTTAGGCGAAGATTTGCGCCTATCTGCTCATCTAGTCAATCTAGAAAAACAAGGAAAAATCTGGCAAGCAACCCTTAAATTCCAGCCACTTACCCTATCAGAGCAGAGAAAACTAATTACTTTTTTATTCTGTCGTCCCCAGCGCTGGCAACCGAAAAATACGGCAGGAGAATTACAATCCCTTTGGTTGTTAATTATTAGCTTTTTTCGGGGGATAGGCTTGATTTGGCGGGCAATTCTGGATCAAAAAACAACCCTTTAATTGAGTCAAAAATCGAAAATACTTAAGTAGCTGGTTATAATTAAATTAAAAATAGATTTTAGGTTCGATCCCCCCTGCCCCCCTTATTAAGGGGGGTGCCGATAGGCGGGGGGATCTACCCTTGATAAGGGGGGTGCCGATGCCCCCTTTATTAAGGGGGCATCTGATAATTTTTAACGCCTACCTACTTATCGAAAAATTACTGGCTGACTATTCTATTAACTGGCTTTTGTCTGTGATTGTACTCACAGTGCTATCCCTGTATTCTCACATTTGTCACTTGACCAAAACTTGACAGTATTATAATAGAAGTAACCATTCTTAGATGGACTGGTCTATGAAAAATCGTTTATACCTTCACCTGATGGCTAATAGGGAAAAAGGGTTTGCCTTGCCTCTTGCCCTGTTAATTGGACTTATCCTGATGGGAACAGGGATAACTGTGATGATGCGCGTCCAAGGGAACCAATCGAAAGTAATTGCCCAAAAAGTCCGGGCTGATAGTTTAAGAAGTTCCGAAGCTGGAGTGGCTCGCGTGCAGGATTTACTTAATAGCGTTCGAGTTATGGCGAAGGTTGATAGTAATTGTGATTCCGGCGATTGTTGGGAGAGGGCCGAAGTGGTTACTAATCTCAGTCCCAATTTACAAAGAGATTTAAAAGAATTAGACATTGCCACCACCTGTGCTGATCCCAGTCGTAATAACGAAATTGAGAACAAAATCCTCGCACCCACAGAAGAACAACGAGCAGTAAATCCAGGATTAAGCGATTTGGCCAGTCGTGAATGGTTTCAGTTGGAAGATATTTTCCGAGTTTATGATCATGATAGGGATGGTTTCATCACCCGGGAAGAATGGTCAGGAACCGACGAGGTATTCGATGCGATCGATATTAACCGTGATGATAAAATTTCTCCCGATGAGATCAATGATAATCGTTATTATCGCGTGGTTGGATACAATTTTACCCCAAGCTCTGACCCCAATATTTTGGGTTGGGGAGTTCTCACCCTGGAAGGACGTTCTCGCAAAAGTGCCGCAACAGACCTAACTAACTTTGCTACCGATATAGATAGTGACGATAATGCCGCCTCGCGTAACCGCGTGGTGGTAACTATCCCGATTCTGCCTTCCCGTCCCCTCGCATTCACTCGTACCACGGTTCCCGCTTTATGGGTAAGCGAGGGAGCCATGGTAAGTGGCGAAGATAGTGCTGACTTTCAAGGGGATGTGGTGAACCTAGAATGTGATATTAACAGGAATGATATTAAACAGCCCACACCCGCAGCCAATCCCCCCTACACAGCACAATTTATCGATAACACTATTGTGCCTTTCCCTAATTTACCGGAGCCTCCCAATCCCGAAGACCTTCGCGATGAGCAGGAAAACCTGGCACTTACCAGTTCTGAAACTTTTCCCCGACTGGGAGACACACCCACTACTCGCACGATTAACGGTCAAAGCGTACAGGTGTACGAGTATATCGTTGATAATATCAGCTTGGATGATGGCGAGGCGATTACCATTACTCCGGGGGAACGGGTAGTTTTTTATGTTAAAGGTAATATTGATGGTGCGATCGAACACGATTGTGGTAACGTGACTGGCTGTAAACCGGGCAATCTACAAATTTATGCCAATAATGAATTAGCTTCCACCGCGCCGCAAATTTGTCTGAAAGGAGACCAAAGACTAGAAGCGTTTATCTTTGCTCCTGACTATTCCCTCGATAAAACTGGTACTGGTACTTTCATCGGTGCTGCCTGGGGTAAAAATTGGGGCAAAATTCCAGGCTGTGCCTCACCTGACGATGCTGACAATGCTGTTGCTGTAACCCAAGGGGTAGAATGGACTGAATTAATCACAAACCTGAAACCCGATGACAGTGCCTTAGATGAAGCGGCGAGGTATTTGCCCCAACTTGGTAAGATTGCCAATTGGTGTGAGGAACCCATCGATACCGCTGCC
Source organism: Microcystis aeruginosa LEGE 91341 (assembly GCF_015206885.1). Classification (GTDB taxonomy): domain Bacteria; phylum Cyanobacteriota; class Cyanobacteriia; order Cyanobacteriales; family Microcystaceae; genus Microcystis; species Microcystis aeruginosa_H. The sequence goes on from NZ_JADEXY010000042.1 coordinate 30,898, forward strand.
GGTGCCTCTGTGTGTGTACCCTCTCCCTCTCCCGGTCCCTAAAAAAGTTTAACTTATCGGATTGATGAGGGGGGTTGAGGATTTCGGTTCAGGACAGGTTTTATTGGTGAAATCACAGCGATAAATTGCCGGTTTTTGCCAACTGAGGGGAATTTCCAGCAAATCCCTCGAACCGGTCATGGCTTGTCCCAGAAAGAGAGCCAGAGCGATACAATTGAGGACTGTATGGGCAATGCGCCAACGATGGGAACGGTCTTTATAGATATCTTCGACAATTGCCAGAGAGAAAATCATCAGTAATGATGCGGCCATGCCGATATAGTAGTGGGACCAGTACCATTGGTCCGAGAGTCGCCAGACCCCATCCTGAGAACCGATAATAATTAAACCGATTCCAGTCAAGGTGGCAAAAATTCCGCGCCAGAGCGCTTGTCTAGCGCGGTAGAGACAGACCAAAGAGGCAATAGTGACAAAAAACATCAAAATCACAAAAATGACCTGAAAGGAGTCTAATTTTCCATCTTTTTGTTTATCGACAAAACCATTAAAACCGTAAACGACCGAGTAAGCTAGTGCTAACAGGTTAACCCCTACCACTGTACCCGTTAACCAGCGGCCTAAGCGTAGATGTTCCGGCCCGACCACTGGCGGAATTTTACTTTTATTTCCTGCAGCGGTTTCTAGACGACGTTGACGGGTTTGCCACGCAAAGTTAACTACGAGGCCGATAATAGGGAAAACGACCACTATCGCTAGGACAGGATGAATGAGAGCTAGAAAATCGACGAATTGCATATAAATATCCCGAAAATAGTCAGCAGAAAATCTTCAATAGTTGACAAGCTATAGCCTTGTTTTTTTTTAGCTTATCGCAGATATCAGGAGGCAAAAGGCAATAGGCAAAAGGTAGGAGATAGGGTTTTGGGGTGATGGGGTGATAGGGTTTTGGGGTGATAGGGTTTTGGGGTGATAGGGTGATAGGGTGATAGGGTTTTGGGGTGATGGGACAGCTTCCCCACTTCCCCACTTCCCCACTTC
>NZ_JADEXY010000043.1 GCF_015206885.1 Microcystis aeruginosa LEGE 91341
CAGGATATACTCCACAAAAGCGTTTAAACTCTTCTGGATTCAAATTTTTTACTTTTTCGTAAGTCATTGTTTTTCTGAGTGTTTTACTTTATTTTACATAATCAGTTCCTATTTTTGCAGGAGGTCTGATGTTATCTTGACCAATCCTCCTTTCGGAAATAAAGGCAAAGTAGAAGACCAGAAAATTCTTCAATCATATCTTCTTGCCCGGAAATGGCATAAATCAGCGTCCAATAGTTGGGAAGTTTCCCCAACCATTTTAGCGGGTCAGTCGCCCGATATTTTATTTATTGAGAAATCTATAAAATTATTGCGAGCAGGTGGACGCATGGCGATTATTCTGCCCGATGGTCTATTACAAAATATCTCTAATGGACCGATTCGCCATTGGTTGCGCTCCCAAACAAAAATATTAGGGGTTGTTTCCATACCGTCGGAAGCATTCGTGCCATACGGTACAGGAATCAAGACATCACTTTTAGTGGTTCAAAAATTACCAGCAAACAATGATTCTTGTTTTATGGCACAAATGAAAAAAATAGGCTATGACGTTAAAGGACAAACAATATATAAGCGCAACGAGTCGGGAGTTATAGCCCGAACAAAATCAGGTTTGCCAATAGTTGACGATGATATAAATGATATTTCTCAATCTTTTAGGTCATTTATCAATGGGGAATTTGCACAAAACAGCGATTGTATTTATACAGTTAAGAACACCCTGCTCAATTCCAGACTGGATGCCGAACATTATTTACCCAATGACCAAAAATTATTAGAACATCTAAAATCTATTGGGGCGAAACCTTTAGGTGAAATTACCGATATTTTGAGAGATGCGGCTGATTTTCGTTTAGCCAAGGATAGTGAAATTAGATATATCGCCATTTCCGATGTTGATTATCGTACAATGCAAGTTGTTTCCCAACAAATAATTAAGGCACATGAGGCTCCATCTCGCGCAACTTATAGATTGTACAAAGGTGATATTATTACAGCAGTTTCAGGAGCAAGTACAGGAACACCACGCCAAGCAACAGCCCTAATCACGGAAGATGAAGACGGGGCAATTTGCTCAAATGGATTTTCAGTATTAAGAAATATTCAAGGAGTCGAGCCTTTGTTTTTATTAGTATATATGCGAACAGACTTTTTTTTGCGTCAGATTAAAAGGTACATGACAGGTCATGCTATTCCTACTATTTTAGTAGATGATTTGTCTAAAGTTTTAGTGCCTATTCCACCCAAATCTGAACAGCAGAGAATCGCAAAAAGTATGGCTGAAATTCAAGCAATTAGAAAAGAAGCGTTAAAAGCAAGTGAGAATGTTGTTAACGAAATGAGTCTTTTACTTGGCCAATTTGAGTAAAGCAAAAAGCAGGTTAAGCTTAGAACAAGTCTTAAGGTGGTTGATTTATCCCAACCTTAAGACAGGACTAGAATACTTGGGATAAATCAACAGGGATTCTCAATTCGCTCGGGAAATGTGGGTCGCCAGGGCTGCCGATTGTAGGATGGGGGTAGTGGTGACGGAATCCGTCGCTAGGGTAAAGAGAGGATTGGAGAGGATACCAGCTAGGGAAGTGGCCACTAGGGAGAGGACAATACCCACCTGTAGGGGACGCATCCCAGTAAGGGTCCAATTGATAGCGGGGTAATTTTTCACCGCGTCGGACATCTCTTGGGGTTCCTTGACCACCATCATTTTGACCACACGGATATAGTAGTAAATCGAGGCCACACTGGTGACTAAACCAACGAGGACGAGGGCATAAAGTCCCGCTTGCCAACCGGCCCAGAATAGATAAATCTTACCAAAGAAGCCCGCTAGAGGCGGAATTCCCCCTAAAGAAAGCAGACAGATGCTTAAACAGAGGGTTAGCAGCGGATCTTTCTGGTAGAGTCCCGAATACTCAGCGATCTGATCGGTTCCAGTTCTGAGAGCAAAGAGAATCACACAGGCAAAAGCCCCTAGGTTCATGAACAGGTAAATTAACAGATAGAAAATCATGCTAGAGTAACCCGCGTCAGTACCGGCGGTTAAACCAATCATGACAAAACCCGCCTGACCGATCGAGGAATAGGCTAACATCCGTTTCATGCTAGTTTGGGCTAAGGCGACCACGTTGCCTAGGATCATGCTCAAAATGGCTAGAGCGATAAAGATAAACCGCCATTGTTCGCTCACTAGACCGAAAACCGTCACTAATAGGCGAATTGCTAGGGCAAAACCGGCCGCTTTGGAACCCACCGAGAGGAAAGCGACCACGGGAGTGGGTGAACCTTCGTACACATCAGGAGTCCACTGGTGAAAGGGAACCGCCGAAATTTTGAAGGCGATACCGGCAATCACAAAAACCAATGCGATCGCCAAGGCCAGTGACTGACCACCGTTAACATCGGTTAATTTTTGGGCAATGGCACTTAAACTGGTTTCACCTCCGGATAAACCGTAGAGAAGGGAAACACCATAGAGGAAAATCGCCGAACTAGAAGCTCCAATTAACAGGTATTTTAAAGCGGCCTCGTTCGATCGAGGATCCCGCTTCATGTAACCGGTCATTAGATAGGAGGAAATACTGAGCATTTCTAGGGAGATGAAAATCATCACCAATTCACTAGCGCCGGATAGGAACATTCCCCCGATAGTCGCGGTGAGCATAATGGCTAAAAATTCCGCTAGGGAGGTTCCCGCTTGTTCCACATAACGCACTGACATCAGCACTGTGGAGGCGGTAGAAAGGGCAATAATCCCCCTAAAGACGATACTGAGATTATCCCCCTCAAAAGCCCCTAAAAAAGCCACCGGTTTCGGATTGTCCCAGGTAAAGTAGAGAGCAACCACAGCAGCGAGCAGACCAGCGATCGCAACGTAGGGCAGCCAACTTCTGGCACTCCGTCCCACGATTAAATCGCCGATTAAAATTACCATCAGGGTAATAATCAGGATTCCTTCGGGCCAGATAACGCCGGCATTTAGCTGACTGGCAACAAGACTAGAAAAATCCATATTGATTGAGGTTAAAGGAATTTGAAGTTAAAAAAGGCTTAATACAAGCTTAGGGCATTTGATCAGCGATTCAGTGATCAGTTATCAGTGGTCAGTGATCAGATGTGAGTTTTCAGTTTACTGATCGCCGCTATTGGGTTAAAATTTCTAAAAAACCAGATAAATTTGAGATAATCTTAGTTTTTATCGTTAGTTTAGTTCTCTCTTGTCTTTCTTATCTTCCTGTCTCGGAGTCTCCTCAGCTAAGGGAAAATCTTTGATTTTTGCAGCAGAGCTAATTTCTGATGGTGACAACTTGTCACCGAAATGTATCCACGTTAACAGGGAAAAATGAAAACTCAGGAAATCATGACATAGACTAGCATCGTTAGTTGTCATTGAAGGATTCTGGTAAAATCAGGCTAGGGGAAACACCCGAAAAATCAATTGTTTTTGAGCCATCCGCTTGATTTTGTTGTGGAAAAACTTTCTAGTTTGCTCAATCCTTTTCCTTTAGCGATCGCTTGAATGAGTAACGAAACCTATCTCAATCATCCTACTTTCGGTCTATTATACAGAGTGTGTCTATTAGAAGAACATCGGGAATTATTCACCACTCTTTATGCCCAACGTCTTTTTTTTCTGGTGACGGTGGGACCCAAAAAAGTCTCGTTCGATCCGATTAGTCGTTCCGATGCTCGTCTTTTAGTGGAAAACCGGCTGCGGAATTTGCGACGGGTCAGTAATGTGCAAGAATTTAACAGTCTCAACCAAACTTATCAACAAACCTTTTCAGTCTAGTTCATGACGATCGCTAGTCGTATCGAGTCCATCCGTCTTACCCTACCCCCCTGCACGCGTCTAATTGCCGTCAGTAAACAGGTATCGAGCGATTATATCCGTCAAGCTTACCGAGCAGGAGTGAGAGATTTTGCCGAAAGTAAGCTACAGGAAGCAATCTCGAAGCAGCAAGAACTAAAAGACCTCCCAGATATTTCTTGGCACTTTATCGGACATCTACAGGCAAATAAAGCCCGCAAAGTCCTAGAATCCTTTGATTTAATCCATTCCCTCGATAGTTTAAAATTAGCCCAAAGACTCGATCGCCTGGCCTCAGAATTAGAGATTAATCCCCAAGTTTTGCTACAGGTGAAAGTTATCCCCGATCCCGACAAGTTCGGTTGGGACAAGGACGAACTCCTAGCAGATCTTCCCGCTTTAGTCAACTGTCAACAGCTAAAAATTCAAGGTTTGATGACAATTCTGCCCCAGGGATTATCCACTGGGGAAAAGTTAGCCGCCTTTGAAAAAACCAGCGATTTAGCCCAAATAATCGAGAATAGCTCTAGTTTATGCCTGCCCCATCTATCCATGGGGATGTCTAACGATTATCCTCTGGCCGTCAAGGCCGGAGCCACTTTGATCCGGGTGGGAACTGGCATCTTTGGTGATCGCATTTACTAAACCATCTCCGTAAATTTACAGAAAAAACCCCTAGAAAAATTAATAATTGGTGATAATATATCTTAAAATTACAGCGTCTAGTCTAGAAACTGGTGGTTAGAAATGAGGAATTGACTTTTTCCCAATCCCTGAAAACTATCCCTTGATAACTGATACCTGAAAAGAGGGAACTAACCGCTTCCCCCAGACGACTAAAATGACGAACCATTAACAAAATAGTTCCCCTGTACCAAATGAGAGCGAAAATTGTTAAAGGCCAATAAATAACCCCGACTCTAGACAAGACCACCCAAAAAAATCTTTTGAAGGACACTTAGACTGTGAACAACATTTTTACCAAGCTCAAAGATTTTGTCGGTATCTCCGAACAACCGGAAGACGAAGATGAAACCGACTACGAAGAAATGAACTGGGAACAGTTTTCCCCCCAAGAGAAAGATCAAAACGAAGAAGAAGAACCCCTTAATCGTCGTCAACGCGAACCTTTAAATCTCAATACAGCCACATCTATGGGACTCAACAGAAGCAACGTGATCGGTATGCCAGGTATTAACAACAATAATGCAGAAGTGGTCGTGATCGAGCCCCATTCCTTCGAGGAAATGCCCCAAGTTATCCAAACCCTGAGAGAACGCAAATCGGTGGTTTTAAACCTCAACGTCATGGATCCCGAAGAAGCACAAAGAGCCGTGGATTTTGTCGCTGGTGGCACCTATGCAATTGATGGTCATCAAGAACGCATCGGTGAGAGTATTTTCCTGTTTACCCCCAGCTGCGTTAAAGTTAGCACCCTTTCTGGAACTATTCACGATATCGCTGATAACCCGAAAATGGCCCGTCCCGTTTCCTCCGCACCTGCTTGGGGAGCCGAAAGCAGTCGATTAGCTCAATGAATCCTTCCATAGTCCTCTCGTCAAGTTTGTCGAAGCTAGAAATCGATCGATTATCGAGAGGATGGGTTTTTTCTTGGTAGGATAGCTAAATATCTCTTTTTTACTGTTTACTTTAAAAAATACTGTGTCTATTCGTTTAGGAATTATTGGCGGTGGAGTGATGGCCGAGGCCATTCTCAGCCGTTTATTAAAAAAAAATATTTATAGTCCGGAAACGGTGTTAGTTAGTGAACCCCAATCCCAACGGCGCAACTTTTGGGTTAATACCTACGGAGTGCAAGTCAGCGAGGATAACCGGGAAGCCGCTAGAGCAACTGAGGTGTTAATCTTAGCCGTAAAACCGCAAATTTTAGAGCAAGTAGTCAATAGCTTGCTGGGAATACCCGAAAAACCCCTAATTATCTCGATTTTAGCGGGAGTTACCCTCAATCGCTTAGAAATGGGCTTTCCCGATCGCCCCGTAATCCGGACGATGCCCAATACCCCAGCCACGGTGGGACAAGGGGTTACAGCGATCGCATCTGGTCGTCATGCGGAACCGGAACATCTGGCCGTAGCCAGAGATATTTTTGCTGCGGTCGGTTCGGTGGTGGAAGTTCCCGAGGCTTTGATGGACGCGGTAACGGGATTATCGGGATCTGGCCCAGCATTTGTGGCCCTGATGGTGGAAGCTTTAAGCGATGGTGGTGTGGCGGCCGGATTACCGCGAGCGATCGCCTCTCAATTGGCCATAGAAACAGTGTTAGGGACGGCAACCCTATTAAAAGAATCGGCCATACATCCGGGAGAATTAAAGGATCGCGTCACTAGCCCGGGGGGAACTACGATTGCCGGGGTGAGACAATTAGAAAAAGGCTCTTTTCGCTCCACTATTATCGAGGCAGTAGTGGCGGCCTATCATAGATCTAAAGATTTAGGGCGTAGTTCCGAAAAGTAGTCTTGGTATCTTTTTTAACCCATAACTGATGTGTCGATCTGTGATCAGATACGCAGCAATTCTTGTCCAGAAAAAGTTATCGTTTTTTCTTTTTTACCGGTTTTTGAGCCACTTTTCGAGAACGTTTATAGGCCGATCCGATCCAATCACTACAACTATGACTCATCGCACCCAATTCTAAACCCAGGAAAATAGCGATCGCTACCCGGGGATACTGTTGCCATAATGCGATCGCTTGCTGCGGCCACAGTCGCCAATCCCAGTCTATACCCCAGAAACTTTGCAGGATCGGAATGATGACGATCGCTGCTAGTAAAAGAAAACTACCAAGATAAAATAACCGAAAAATTGTGCCGATCAATAAACCGTGGGATAACCAACCGCGATGACGGATCATAGAACGGTAGGGTAGCCACAACCAGCGCAGATAACCCCAACGTTTGTATTGTACCGAGTGGATGTCAAGATCCGGTCCAAACAGGAATCCACTAAACAAATAACTGGCCAAGAGTAACAGGGTTAATTTACCACTGCCACTGACCAAAAAACTCGCCCCCGCAATCGGTGGCAAGAGAATTAGGGTAATGCGATCGTGAGTTCGGCCAGAGGGCATCGGAAAAAAATTAACTTACTCAAAAAAATAATATACTTTTTTGAAAATATATGTTATGCTGAGAAAGTGCGAAATTGATTCGGGCGTTTAGCTCAGTGGTAGAGCGCCTGCCTTACAAGCAGGATGCCGTAAGTTCGACCCTTACAACGCCCATTTTATTAGATTCTTGCCTCGTCAAGCTTTCACTCTCGATCGCAGATTGAGATTAAAACTATTAAGGGGGATTGCTGCTGGCAGGCAAAATTGGGACTAATTGGTAGTAAGCTAGTTAGTAGGTCAGTAACTGGTTTTAATTAAATAGAAGATAGATTTTGTCTTCGATCCCCCCTTAATCCCCCCTTGATAAGGGGGGTATCTGGCAGTTTTTAACACCTACCTACTTACTAGGATTAACTCATCGCGGCACACCGGTTATATGATCAATTGGAAATGTATTAAAAATTGTGGAGCTTGTTGTCAACTAAATCCCGATGAGCGTCCTGACTTAGAAGAATATCTTACCCCCGCACAATTAAGTCAATATCTCAGCATGGTGGGGGAAGATGGTTGGTGTATAAACTTCGATCGCCAAACCCGTCTCTGTACCATTTATGACCAAAGACCAGAATTTTGTCGTGTTCAACCCGATATTTTTGCCAAAATGTATCAAATTGAACCGAGAGAATTTGAGCAATTTGCGATCGATTGCTGTCATGAACACATTGAGGATCTTTATGGGGAAGATAGCCTAGAAATGAATAGCTATCGTCAGCAAGTAGGCTAAGATTTACCCCTATCCTAGAAATAACTCAGACGGAGAAGAAAATAAGTGGTCTGGTTATTTTCCCTAGCTTCTCGATGGCTAAACCAGTAAAATTACGGAATTGATTGTTTCCCTGTTGAGGAGAAGTCTATAGGAAACTCAAAACCTCTAGAGGTGCAGAGTTTGAGTTCAGGACAGGGAAAAACTATCATGAAAAAACCAGAAAAACAGCGCCGCAGACGCGGGGTTATCCTCACCCCCACGGGACTAGAAAAAATACTTACTGCTAAACAAGAAGCGGAATATCGGGATAATTGCGGTTATCGCTTCACCCTAGAAGTTCTCAGCGAGAAAACTCTTTTAGGGGTAGATACTCTGATGAAGGTATTTGCTTGTGAATCGGGAGTGGATAAACAAACCCTAAAACATTGTTTTCAAGCTTTTAATTTAACTTTAGAAAATAGCGATTATTATCGTCCTAACTTACCAGAAACTGATACTATTAATCCTCAATTATTGCCTGAGTTACCAGAGGGACAAGTCCCCCTCAATTCCTCCTTTTATATTAACAGAAATAATCTGGAACAGACTTGTTATCAAGAGATTTTGCGCGGGGGGAGTCTGATCCGGATTAATGCGGCCAGAAAAATGGGAAAAACTTCCCTGATAACCAGAATTATTAATCATGCACAACAACAGCAATACCATACACTTTATTTCAGTTTTCGGTTAGCAGAAAGATCAATTTTTCAAGACTTAAATCACTGGCTGCGTTGGCTTTGTGTTAGTATTAGTCGCCAGTTAGATTTAGATAATCATCTCCCAGAGGATTGGGATGACTTCTTAGGTGGTAAAATTAACTGTAAAATCTATCTAGAAAAGCATATTCTCTCCCATCTTGATCGTCCTTTAGTGATTGCCTTTGATGATCTTGAATATCTTTTCCCCTATCCACAGCTAAGGGAAGAATTTTTTAGTATTCTGCACCTGTGGCACGAGGAAGGCAAAAACAAACCCCTCTGGCAAAAATTACGTTTAATTGTTGCCTATTCCCCTGCACAGGAGCTTGATAAAACCTCAGATATCTATCAATCCCTTTTCAGTCTTGGTTTACCGATCAAATTGCCTAATTTTACCAGCGCACAAGTACGAGAATTAAGTCAAAGACAGGGATTAGATCAGAATTTTGACTGTGAAAAATTACGGATATTTCTAGGGGGTAATCCCTATTTAATTCGTCTTGCTTGCTATTATATTGCTCGCGGCAATTGTACCCTAGAAACCATTCTAGCTACTTCGATCGACGAGGAAAATAATATTTTTGCAGATCATCTTAAACGTTTACTTTCGCATCTGCAATACTTAAAGGGCAATTTAGCGGCTATCTTTGCTAAGGTAGTGATGGCAGAAAAAGACATAGAAATTGATTTAATTGCCGCTTTTCACCTAGAAAGTCTCGGACTGATTCACCGACAAGGTAAGTTTTGCCGAGTCAGTTGTCCTCTCTACCGTCAATATTTTGGCGAATATTTCCGGCAACGTTCTGTTTTTTTGCCGCAAAAAACTTCTCTCCTCGCCAAAAAAATTACGCTTGCTCACTTTGATACTTCCGAAAAAAGTCGCTATGCTATTTAGTTTATCGTCCGTTAGGCGCTCGACTAACATAGAATACATTCTATGTTTTAGATGCTAGGGTTGGGAGAGGGAAGAATTAAGAATTGTCAATTGAACGCCATTATCTCTTTCATAAACCATGACAACCGGAAAGGTTAATTTAGCTTCTTTTTTTGGTAACGCTGGGAAAATATAGGAATAACCATTGCCTTTGAGCAACAGTCGCCAAATTCTCGGTTTATCAGGGTTACTAATATCGTTAAGTTCGTTATCTAATAAACGTTTGTAGGATTGAAGATCGCCGATAATCCTAAAATTAGGTAGGTTAGTTTTTGTGGAACGACTTTCTAAAGGATTGTTAAGTTTTCGTCCTAAACTGGCATCTTGAGGCATAACAATCGTGACAATCGGTAAAGAAGAAGTTTCATTAACAGCATCTTTCCAAGCATCATCTTTTGCTTGCCAGGTTGCCAGCCAAAAAAGAGCCATCAGTACAAAAATAACGATAATAAATTCATTCAATAGGGATGATAAAAAATTAACGATCTTAGCTTGGGATTTACTCAAAGCAATCGGTAATCTTTTCAGATATTTTATCAGCCATCTTTGTCCAGCAAAGGTGATGACAGTAGCACCTATAATCACCAATAAAAATAGGATTTTTCTAGGAATTGCCCAAAGGTCTCCAAAAAATGTTTGAAAAGCGGCAAAATAAAAGGATTCGTTAGGAAGACTCAGAGTCGTAACTTCGAGATGAAAAAAGCTAAAGTATGCCCAGCGATAAATCCAGCCGGTAAAGTAAAGAGCAGCGGCTAATAAAACCAATACACTAATTAGTTTACCGAGAGGATTAAATTCTGAGGAATTGTCGGGATCAGTCATGACAAACTGCTTGGGATGGTTGAAGTGAAAAGGGAGATGTTAAAATTCTATCATCTCTTATTTATTTCGATATTGAGGGGTTAAGTCGGATGATGAAAGCTATTTTGCGGGGGAGTATTTTCTCTTTGCTGTTGCTGGGAGTAGCAAGCGATCGGCGGTTAGAATGGCTTCAGGGTTCTGTCCGCAGTCAGGAAACGGCGTTAGAGGTGGCTGTACCAGATAAGGCGACGGTGGTACTCAAGCGGGGAAATCCTCTGACGGGACGGTTAACAGCTTTTAATCAGGCAAGTTTGAGGCTGTCGGCGGGGGGTGATTCAGAAACGGTTCCTCTGAATCAAGTTAAATCGATAGAATTTGAAGGAGATGTCTGGATTGAGGGTGAACCTCTTCCTTCTCGTATCCGAGGTTATGTTAAAACTTGGCCTGGAGTTCCTGTCACGGCTTTAAGGTTACAAAATCCTCCCCAGTCGGCTAAAGTCAACTTAAATAGGGTATTAACACCTGAAGAATTACGAAAGCTACTTAATATCAAAGACAAGGTTCATGTACTATCTAAAATTAGTTTTAACTCGCCTCAAAAAATGACATTAGAAGCTTTTACTATGCCAAAAAAATAAATTATGTCTATCTCTCGTCTTAAACTTCTGGGTTATTTAACCATCACAACAACTATCCTAAGTGTTGCGATGTGGATGTCTCCTGAGCGAGGCAAATTTTTGCCATTTAAGGGCATCAATCAAGCTGTTACCCAAAATCGTCCAAACACACAACAGCAGCAAAGAATCGCGTTAGTGATTGGTAATGCTAATTACACAGTGGGAAAACTAAAAACTCCCCTTAATGATGCCACAGATATGGCTAATGCTTTGAAGGAATTAGGTTTTGAGGTAATTTTGCTCAAGGATTCTTCTAAACGACAAATGGATGATGCTCTCGATCAGTTTACCACTCGAATTAATCAAGGTTACGTCGGTTTATTTTATTATGCAGGTCATGGAATGGAGGTAGAAGGAGAAAATTATCTTATTCCTGTTAATGCTCAGATTAAATATAAAAAAGATGTTGAGTATGAGTCAATGCCTTTGGGGAAAATACTCGGCAGAATGGAAGATGCAGGCAATCGAATTAATATTGTGATTTTAGATGCTTGTCGCGATAATCCTTTTCGTAAATTTTGGCGTTCATCTAGCAGGGGATTAACAGCACCATTACAAGCAGTATCAGGAACTTTAATTGCTTTTGCTACTGCACCGGGAAAAGTCGCTAGTGATGGTACTGGACGGAATGGATTATTTACTTCCTATTTATTGAAATATATTAAAACTCCCAATATGGAAGTGGATTTAATGCTGCGCAAAGTACGCTCTGATGTTGCCCAAAATACTAATAATTATCAAGTTCCTTGGACTTCATCTTCTTTAATAGGAGAATTTGCTTTTAATCAAAAGACTGAAACAACCCCTCCTATTGTGACTAGCTCACCTATTCCCAATCCTAGCCCATCTATTGCTGTTGTACCAACGCCAAAACCAACCCCTTCACCTCCTCCTGTGACTAGCTCACCTGTTCCTAAACCTAGCCCATCTACTGCTGTTGTACCAACGCCAAAACCAACCCCTTCACCTCCTCCTGTGACTAGCTCACCTGTTCCTAAACCTAGCCCATCTATTGCTATTGTACCAACGCCAAAACCGAACCCTTCACCTGTCCTCAAGCCAGGAACTACTCTTATATCGAGGTCAACAGGAGTGAATTATACCAACCTGCGAGACCTACTAGCAGCAAAGAAATGGAAAGAAGCAGATAAGGAAACAACTAGGGCGATGCTTCAAGCTGCTAAGAGGGAAAAGGAAGGGTGGTTCAGAGATGTAGATATTGACAACTTTTCCTGTGAAGATTTACGCATGATTGACCAGCTTTGGTTGTCAGCTAGTAAAGGTAAATTCGGCTTCAGCGTTCAGAGAGAAATCTATGAGAGTCTCGGTGGCACGAGAGAGTATAATGGGGAAGTGTGGAACAAGTTCGGCGATCGCGTCGGCTGGAGAAAAGGAGGGAGTTGGTTGTATAGTTCTGACCTTACCTATAGTGATGAAGCCCCCAAGGCGCACCTGCCATATGGTGGAAACCTTACCGGTATTCTGCCATATGGTGGAAACCTTATCTACTGGTATTTGGTACCGGGGCAAGACGCCGGGGTACCGATTCATCCTTCTCTCGTGCAAAAGCTTGTAACCTGTAGAATATAACAATCTCAGGTCTTTTGTTAAGTCTAATTTTAGGGGGTTTGCCCACGGAAACATCAGCTTTTGGGGAACTCGATACTTAACGATGTTGATGTCTATTATCGCGGAATTTCTAAGTTTAATTTAGGAGATAAACAAGGGGCGATCGCATAATTCTTTTCAACGAGGTTATGAGCTATCCAGCAATTCGATACCCATCACCATCACCTGATTGCATTTATTGATTTTTCATCGCATACTATTTCAAAAGAAACGTGCCAAAGACAAAAATCATCTTTTATCAAGAAGCAGAAGGCATCTCACCTGTTGTTGAGTGGCTTCAGAAATTACTCAAAACTGATAAAAAAGGATTTGCCAAATGTATAACCAAAATCGAACAACTTGCCGCACAAGGTCATGAACTGCGCCGCCCTGCTGCTGATTATCTCAGAAATGATATCTGGGAGCTTAGAGCCAAACAGGGAACCATACAATATCGAATCCTCTATTTTTATCATGGTCAAAATATAGCAATTATTGGTCATGCTCTTATCAAAAAAACTTCCGCCGTTCCCTCACAAGACATCGAGAGAATTATCCAAAGAAAAGCACAATTTAAACAAAATCCAGAACTTCATACTTATCAAGGAGAAATAAACAATGCCTAAAACCACAGATGCCGTAAAAATCATTCACCAAATGATTGCAGACGATCCCACAATCAAAGAACAAATTGCCCTAGAATCCCTCAACTCAGAAATCGCACAATTGATTTATGACGCTCGTATGAATGCTGGATTAACTCAACAACAACTAGCCGACCTAATCCATGTTGAGCAATCCGTTATTGAAGATCTAGAAGACGCTGACTATCAAGACAATCCCCTAATAATGCTACAAAAAATTGCCACTGCCCTTAATCAACGAGTCAAAATGAGCCTTGTTAGTAGCTTGTAGGGTGCGTGTTTGCGCGTATTTAAAGGAAATTTGTTAATAATTAAACTATGATCGCGCCGTAACGCACCATCTTAAGAAAATTGGTGTGTTATGCTATCACTAACGCACCCGACAAGAGCCTCTACTGTGTCCTCTGTGGTTTTTATTATGATTATTTAACTGCTACCGAATATCCCCCCGTAGCAATCTCTCCCTAGTAACAGGTTTCTAGTTCCTGTTTGATATTCAGGCAGAATGAATGATATAATTGGTGCGTGGGGTGTGGCTCTTTCGTGCAAAAGCTTGTTACCTGTAGAATATAACAATCTCAGGTTTTTTGTCAATTCCAATTTTAGGGGTTTTGCTCACGGAAACATCAGCTTTTCACAGAACTCGATACCTAACACCTCGCTTTATCAATAAACAATAATTTGAGAAAATGAACCAAAAAACTTACCAACTAACCTTAAACTTTGACCAGATTTTAGATTTGGTTAAACAACTCCCAGAAAGTGACAAAATACAACTCAGTAAAGAACTCGAAAAAGAAACTTTAAATCACAAATTAACCCAACTTTTAGAAACCTTTAAAACTGATGAGCTTTCCCTAGAGATAATTACCGAAGAAGTGGAGGAAGTTAGGGCTGAAATTTATGGACAACAAGCCACCAATTAAAGTTATTATTGATACTAACCTTTGGATTAGCTTTCTTATTGGTAAACAGTTAGCCAGTTTACAATATCTACTGACTGAAAAAACTCTTGTGCCGATTTTTTCTCCACAGCTACTTAATGAAATTAACCTTGTTACCAAAAGACCAAAATTACAAAAGCATTTTCCCGAAAGTAAAGTTCAAGAGTTACTTGAATTTTTAAACATAATTGGGTTATGTATTGAGACTAAATCAAAAATTAATATCTGTAGAGACGCTAAAGATAACTACCTTTTAGCCTTAGCCAAAGATAGTCAAGCTGACTTTTTAATTACGGGCGATCAAGATTTATTAATTTTGCAACAATTTTGAATAACTAAAATTGTTACTTATCAACAATTTTTAGTAATCTGTAGATTGGGTTGAGGAACGAAACCCAACCCAATTATTTAAAAGTCTTGGGTTTCACTAAGGTGAGATGCTCCCATGTTTAGCTTTCTAGTAGCATTAGGTCAGAATATAAAAGTCTTAGTCACTCCCCAAGCTGTAGCAAACTCTAGTGTAAGTATCCAGGTCATGTATCGAAATAAATCCTAATCTAAGTGCGATCGCCGATCTCGTAAAGTGTGTTAATATTAATGTAACGCACCAGCCAACTTGATATGGTGGGTTACTGTAAACTGTAATATATATAGTGGTCTCCAAAGTCATGAAGTACGCCGATTTCTGACTTGTTACCTGTTACCTCGCTCCCCATTCATAATTCATAATTTATAATTCATAATTCAAAGGACTAACCGTAATGTCATCAATTATTACCGAAGAAAAAACCAAAGAAATCCTAACCGAAATCCTCATTGAAATGAGGCAAAACAAACGGGAACTATTTTATGAAATTGTTATCGAAGCTCTAGAAGATATTGGTTTAGCTAATGCTATTACGGAAGGATTAAATGGTGAATTTGTTCCAGAAGAAGAAGTTTTTGCTATTCTCAATGGAGAAGTTGAATGAAAATTCAATTTGTAGCCAAATTCTCCAAAGACTTAAGAAAAATTAAGGATCAAAAACTATTATCTGAGATCAAAACTGTTGTCAATGAATGCAAATTAGCTCAAACACTGGATGATATAAAAAACCTCAAAAAGCTTAAAGGTTATCAGGGTTTTTATCGTATCAAAATAGGAAATTATCCCATTGGTATTGCAATTATTAACGATAAACTGATCTTTAGTCGATTCTTACACAGAAGAGAAATTTATAGATTTTTTCCCTAAAACTAAGCAGTGCCAACACACTGAACAACTGATGCAAAAATATAGATATTTGCCAATGGATTTAGCCGACGCATCTTTGGTTATTTTAGCAGAAGAATTAGGTTCAGGTGAAATTCTTGCCGTTGATTATCGAGATTTTAATATAGTCATTTCAGATAAGTCTGATACAGACTAGACCGATAAAACCCTTATGAACTCTGGCATTGATATTCTCAATCTTAATTGAAATGACTATACCTATCGTTGGAAAAATACTGAGCCATTTCAAAATCTTTTTCAAGAACAAATGCAATCTGGAACAGGTTTCTAGTTCCTGTTTGAGGTGGTGATTCGGTAGTAGTGATGGCGGCTTAATCCTTTGGTTTGCTGTGCATTGTAGTCATGGATAAAATACCAAAGGGTTCCCCAACGGGCTCTCTTATTCTTTGTATGATCAGTTTAACTTACTATAGAAGCGATCAATCTTTGTGTCCTCTGTGTCTCTGTGGTTCCTTCCACTCGCTCGCCAGCAAGACTGTATCTTAGAATACATTTTACTCACCGAACCTAAGAGAGCCAAGTAGTCTTCGATCTGATAATCTAGTTTAGCTTGATATTGTAGGGTTTTACCGATTTTGAGGGGGTCAATTACCTAATTTTCAGGGAAAAAGTACCTGAATTTCCCCCCCAATCACTGCAATGGTCGGTACTTTTTGAGGGAAAAAAAGTCTAAAAACCTTATCCAACAAGGTTTTTAGATTTATTCAGCAAACCCTAGTTATTAACCGAATTAAGCTGTTTTTGCAGTGCCACAATGCGATCATTTGTAGCTGGATGGGTGCTGAGAATTGTCGGGGTAGAACCCCCCTGTTGTGCTAATTTTTGCATAAAGGAGATCATCGCCGTGGGTTCATAACCAGCCTTGGCCAAATTTTTTAAACCCAGTCGGTCCGCTTCTAATTCATCCTTGCGACTGTTTGGTAAACTGTAGGCGAGATTAACCGCCAATTGTACCCAAGTTTTTGTCTCTAATCCCGCCGCACCGAGAAGTCCTTGGGCGAGGGCAGTATTGCGTAATTGGGTGATAGAATGACGACCGACGATATGGCCGATTTCATGGGCAATCACGCTGGCTAATTCCGCCTCATTATCAGCAGTTTTAATCAATCCCGTGTGTAAATAGACAAATCCGCCCATAGTTGCGAAGGCGTTAATGCTATTGTCGCGCACCACTTGAAAAGTGTAGGGCATGTCAGGGCGATCGCTAGTTGATGCTAATCGCTGCCCGATTTCGTGGACATATTGGTTAATTCTGGCATCTTGGGACAGTTTCACCTTACCTGATTCTAATAAACCTTGATTAATCTGCCTACCGATGGCGACTTCCTGCTGAGGAGAAATAGTGGAGAGTTGAATAACTTGCACACCCCGAAAAAGTAAATCCATCCACGAGAGCGCGAAACTGGTTTGGGGATTGATAATCCCGATACTCAGGCTGAGCAGCAGAGAAATTATTGTTAATAGCCAAAAACGGTAGAAAATAGGGCGCATAGACGATTCGATCCCATAAAAACCTCATTCCCATTCTAGACAGTCCCTATCACCCTTTGTCTGTTACTGTCCCCGATTGGTTTGATAGACGTAAAAGTTAAATAAATCGAATAAACTGCCAACAAAAGCAAAAGTAACAGCGATGGTTAACATTCCTTGTAGGGGATAACCGTCACCGAAAATGGTTAAAAATTGCAGGATTTGGCTAAAACCCGCCTGACAAACCCAAGTAAAGCCGGGGACGTGACTGGTGGCCAATAAAGCAGTTAAAATCGAACCCACCAGGAGGACGGGAGCAACAAAACTTAATAGGGTGGAAAATAGCAGAGAACGGAGCAAAGTAAGCATGGGTGCTGATCTCCAGAGAATTGGGGCGCGATCGAACGGGAATAAGAATCTATACTCGCTCCCCTATAGAATATTACGTTCATCTCCGATAGGGACGATTTTTTAAAAAATCTTAAAATATCATTAAGATTCTTGGCCAAGGAAAATATCGCACAGGAAATGCCCACAGAAGCGCACACCGTTGGGGATGCGCCGACCGCCACCTTTCCGCTTGCTCAAATCCGCTGCTATAACGTTGGTCAATAACTGCCCGAAGCGGACAAAACCAGAGGATTATAGAAAAGTTAGAATTACCCTTTCATCTATGACCCTAGATATTATCCCCGAAGGGGAAGAACGCAAAGTGGAAGCTGTCAGTAGTGCCGCTATTGATGGTGCGCCGATCGCCTATATTGTCGTCTTGGCGGCCATTGTCACTACCCTTTCTTTTATTCCTTTCTCCATTGTCCTCGCTTCCGGCGGTAGTATGCCCCTCAGTCAAGCGGTTTTTCCCCTCTTGGGTTGGTTACTCGGCCCGATCGCTGGTGCGATTGCTAGTGGTATTGGGTCCTTAATTGGGGCTTTCCTTGCCCCCTACACGGCAGGAATTCCCGCTATTTCGGTCTTTGGGGCGATTATAGCCAGTTTTGTGGCGGGAACGATGGTTTTAGGCAAAAAACGCCGTTATTGGTGGTTAGGATTGACGTTAATTTTTCTGATTCCCCTGTTTATCTACGCTAACCGGGCGATCGGACTGAACGGTATTTCGCCACGAGTCTTTATTGCCGGGGCTTTCGTCGATTGGTCGGCTTTGGTATTATTTATCCTACCAACCCGGACTCTTTTTACCCATTGGATCAAAGGTAGTAACTTTGTCCTAGTAGCGGCGGGAATTTTTGGCGGGACTTGGACCGCCAGCGGCCTCTCCCATTTAGGGGCCGTCGCCATTACCTACTCGATTTTTAACTGGCCCGAAGAAGTCTGGCTCGCTTTAATTGGGATCGTTCCCATAGAAAATCTGATTCGTTCCCTCGTCGGTATGGTGATCGGTTGTGGTGTCATTGCCGGTTTACGGGCGATCGGTTTGGTCAAATCACGGGAGGCGATCTACTGAATAGGAAGTTTTCCCTTTGGGGAGTGGGGGGTCGGGTGTCGGGGCGGACTCAACGGCAAGAATTCCGGAGTCGCACCCAACCCGCCACCGAAAAAAAAGCGAACTAGCGTTTTAGCCAACTCATCATCGCCCGCAGATCCTGGCCGACTTCTTCGATCGAATGTTCTGCTTCTTGACGACGCATAGCGGTGAAACCCGGTTTACCGGCTTGATTTTCGAGGACAAACTCTCGGGCAAATTGTCCCGATTGAATTTCCCCGAGGATTTTCCGCATTTCGGCCTTAGTCGCTTCCGTCACCACCCGCGGACCACGAGTATAGTCACCGTACTCGGCTGTATTGGAAATACTATCGCGCATTTTGGCCAAACCGCCCTCGACGATCAGATCGACGATCAGTTTTACCTCGTGTAAACACTCAAAATAGGCTAATTCGGGCTGATAACCAGCTTCCACGAGGGTTTCAAAGCCAGCTTTGATTAAAGCACTTAAACCGCCGCATAATACTGCCTGTTCGCCAAAAAGGTCGGTTTCTGTTTCCTCGCGGAAAGTGGTTTCCAAAACCCCGGCCCGAGTACCACCGATACCTTTAGCGTAGGCCATCGCTCGATCGCGTGCTTGGCCGGTAGCATCTTGATAGACGGCGAATAAACAGGGAACCCCTTGACCTTGTTCGTAGGTGCGACGGACGAGATGGCCAGGTCCTTTGGGGGCAACCATAACCACATCGACATTATCTGGAGGAACCACTTGGCCGAAATGAATATTAAAGCCGTGGGCAAAAGATAACACCTTGCCTGCGCTTAAATTCGGGGCAATTTCGTTGATATAAATCGTTTTCTGCACTTCATCTGGTAAGAGGATCATGATCCAGTCGGCAATTTTAGCGGCTTCGGCCACGTCATAAACCGGAATACCGGCTTCTTTGGCTTTGATGGCCGATTTACTGCCGGGATATAGACCAACAATCACATTAACGCCGCTATCCTTGAGATTTAATGCATGGGCATGACCCTGGGAACCATAACCAATAATAGCGATCGTTTTTCCCGCTAATAAATCTAAATTGGCATCCTCATCATAGTACATTCGTGCCATCGAACTCGCTCCTTAACTTCTTTTGTCACTGTGCAAACTCCTAATTATACGCGAAAATAACGCCCGTCAGAAGCCTTTGATCGCCTATTTCTAGGAGTCAAGAAAAAATAGTGTCGAGAAAATTTGAATTTTTCTCGATCTATTTGGGTACTCTAACTAGGGAAAGCTGACTTGATCTAGTGGAGCAGAAAAAAAAGGGGGGGGTAATGGCCAATTTTTAGCTTGGACTTGGTTCTTTCACCAAAATTGATTACAATATCATCATCGGAAATTTTGGGTCTGAAACCCCGCCGTTCTAGGTTGGCTTTACGTTAGAATTAAAAGGCCAGTCTCGAAAACCAAGTGGACGGCGCAGCACCTTGAAAACTAGACTTAGGGGGTTCCGACCAGAAAAGCTTGGCCGGGTAAAAAGTCGCGCGCAACAAGTACAAGAAGCTATAGGCGGTCAACGTACCGTGGGACACACGGAATCGGGCTTCTGAAATGGGGCGAAAGTCTGTGGACTCTGTGTAAGACAGTACATAGTTTTTTAACTGTGGTATGCGACGGTGGTGGAAGCAGAAACTTAAATCGTGAGGTTTAGGAATCGCCGCACTTTTAGGGCGGCGAGGATGTCAACAATAGGTGCTTCCTCTCCCCTCACCCAGTCAAGATTAACCTCGCTCTGAACACAGATAATCAGGTTAATATTAGTGCAGAAATAGCTTCTCTCCCCCTCGATTTTCACCTGTTCTGGGTAAATTACCCAGTTAGGATCGTTTATAGACTGATTTACTGCCTTGATCGATACTAGATAAAATCAGGTGAAAAGATCAAGATTATTGGCTTTGTTGATCACCAATTCCCTTAGAGCTGCCCCGGAAAATGTATGGTAAGTTTTTTTAAGAAGCTATTGACAAAAAAAACTCAAGGTATTGGGTTAGAGATTACCCCAGAGTGCCTTAACGTGGCTCAGATCGCCAAACAGAAACAAAATTATAAATTAGTTAAATATTGTTCGTCGGATATCCCAGAAGGCATCTTTGAGGAGGGAAAAATCGTCGATCCCGTCGCTTTAGCGGAATTAATCCAAGAAGTCCTCAAGGAAAATAAAATTACTAGAAAACGAGTCGCTACTGCTGTCCCCATGCGCGAGTCAATTATCCGGATTATCCCTATTCCCTCGGAATTGGACGAGGAGGAATTGCGCGATCTGGTCTTAAATCATGAAGCTAATTTATACCTTCCCTATCCGCGGGAGGAAGTGGATATCGACTACCAAAAACTGGGCTACTTTCAGGATGAAGATGGGATCGAAAAGGTGCAGGTTTTGCTGGTAGCTACTCGTCGGGAGATCACCGATGCCTATCTGGAAACCCTGCAACGGGCAGGATTAGAGGTAGATGTGCTAGAAATTAATAGTTTTGCCCTAATTCGGACGATTCGAGATCAGTTGCGACAGTTTAGTTCCAATGAAGCTACCGTTATTGTCGATATAGAATTTGATAACACGGAAATTGCCATCGTGGTGGAAGGCGTTCCCCAATTTTCCCGCACTGTCCCCATCGGCACTTTCCAGTTACAAAATGCCATTTCCAGGGCGATGAATTTGCCCAGTTCCCGCAGTCCTGAGATTCTTTTGGGGATGACAATCCCGACCACTGCCTTTGATAGTCTTGGCACCAATACCGGTGCTTCCAGAACCTTTACTACCGCCGGGATTGCGGCACTGATGCGGGTTTTAGGGGAATTAACCGATGAATTGCGGCGATCAATTAATTTCTATCTTAACCAAAGTGATGAACTGGAAATGGAAATTGTCCAGTTACTTTTAGCAGGTCCCGGGGGCGGTTTAGCGCAACTAGATGAATATTTTACTCAACGTCTCAGCATCCCTACCATGCCCATCGATCCGATCGCAGCCCTGAACTTAGATATCAATCAAGAGATTCCTAATACCCAAAGACCGGGATTAGGAACAGTTCTCGGTTTAGGATTGCGGGAGGTATAGACAAAAATTATGTATAGTCTTGACGTTAATTTTCTCAAAGATCGCCATCTTAACCGAACAGTCCAAACAACCTCTAACTTCGAGATTTCCACGGTTATTAACCTGAGTAAACAAGTACCTCTGTTCCTCGGTGTGGGAGTGGGGGCCGGATTATTGGTACTAACGGGATTACTCGGTTTAACCGTCGGTTGGAAAACTGGCGAAACTCAGGCCCTAATTCAGCAACTGGACGGGGAATTAGGTCAAGTACAAGTCCAAAGTAAAAAACTAGAAGACATCAGAGGGGAACTAAAGGCGGTAGAAGCAGAAAATAAAGCTCTGGTGGGTGTATTCAATCAGATTAGGCCTTGGTCAGCCATTCTCCAAGAAATTCGCCAACAAACTCCTTCTACTGTGCAGTTAAATAGTGTGCAACAGGTGGAGGTTCCCGCGAACCCCAATCAAGGGCAACCCAATCCGGCTACTCGCTTAAAAATCAGTGGTTTTGCCAGTAATTACGAAGCAGTCAATGATTATCTCTTAACCCTACAAGCTTCTCCTTTTTTGCAGGGTAAGCAAACGGTGATCGAAAGTGCTGCCCTGGCCGATTTACCCGTAGAGGTGAACAATCAGTACAAAAATATTAATATTACTTTCCCCCAAGTGGTTCAATTTGTGATCACTGCCCAATTAAGTGATACTCCCACCACTCAACAACTGCCCAATCTTGCCCGGAATGGAGCGATCGGAGTTATCACCAGGATTAATACTCTCAAAAACCAAGGAGCCATTCAACCATGACCTTTAACGAAGAATTTGAGAAGCTGAAATTAGAGGAATTTGAGGAGTATCCTATCGCTTTCGGGATAACTTTTACTCCCCGTAATAGTGGCATCGCTGCCGCTATGCTAGGTTTACTTGGCTCCCTCTATCTGCTTTTTAACTGGGTGATGCCCGCTTATAATACCTTGCAGCAACTGCAAACCGATGCAGCCGACAAAAAACAACTACTAGATCAACAAAAAAGCCGTCTCGAATTTTCAGAACTCCAAAAAATCGAGAGTCAGTTACAACAACAAAAAGCTATTAAACAGAAAATTCTCTCGCTTTTTGCTAAAGAAAGGGACTTAAGCACTATTCTTTTAGATGTTAGTAATATCTTTAAGTCTCGCGATGTTAAGCTGGTTAGTTTTCAACCCCAAGGATTAGAACCGGTGGTAGTCTCCGATGGTTCCCTCGGTAGTGAAGTTAATAATAAGCTCAAACGTCAAACTTTTAACGTCAAGATGGAAGGGAACTATGCCAAAACTCAAGAGGTTATTCGGGATTTAGAAAGATTACAGCCGCTCATTTTGCTGAACAGTCTCAATACCCAGATGGAAAAGCAAGGATCGACGGTTAAAGTGGTTAGTACCGGCAAAAATAAAGCCACTATCGTTCCCCAAGGCGATAAACCCGTGACTACCACCTTTCTTCTCGATGTGATTATTCCTCTCAGTGCCGCCGAATTAGCCAAGTTAGCACCACCCCCACCTCCTGAAGGTCAACCCCCCGCTAGTCCGTCCCAATAATAGTCTTCCATCCGGTGTGAGTATTGTGTTTTTTGTCCGTTGAATCGCGTAATCGTTGAGGAGTGAAGTTAAAGTGAATCTGTCCCGCTATGCCCTGTTTATCCCCCCAATTGCCTCGTTTTTATTGATGGCTCCCCTGAGCGTATTGGCCGAAACCCCCTTTTCCTTCCATGGTTCAGAGTTAAAATCCCGTACATCAAAAATTGAACCCTTCGACTTGGCTCAGGGCAAGTTTTTGCAAGAGTTTAGTAAAGAAACTTTACAAAAATCGCCAAATCAGCTTGTCCCTTCCAGCGCAGCTGTACAAAAGGAAATTAGCGATCGCATTTTAGCCAGTGAAAAACTGCTCGCCCAAAGTGCGCCCCTTGTCCCCAATCCCGAAATTATCATTCAAGGCATACCTCAAGCACCCGGCGCTCCCACCCTACCCCGGGCCGTCGCCCCACCGGTGGGAGATATTGCCATCTCTAACATCGATGCTAGTGCCGAAAAAGTCAAATTCGAGCGTAATATCACCGTACCTCGCATTTTACTGCGGGAAGCTTCTGCTAGAGAAGTTTTAATGACCCTTGCTAACATTGCCGGTTATAACGTCGTTTTCACCAGCGCCCAGGGGGAAGCTAACGCCACCTCTCAGACAGTTTCCTTAGAATTTACTGACGAATCGGTGGAAAACATTTTTAACGCCGTCTTGTTAATTTCTGGACTCCAGGCCAACCGTCAGGGTAAAACCATCTTTGTCGGGGCGCAATTACCCCAAGGCGCTCGTAATCTGATTAGCCGCACCCTGCGCCTCAATCAAGTTAAAGCTGTCGCCGCCGCCACTTTCCTCGCCACCCAAGGGGCAGAATACCAGCGTTTAGTTACCCAAACCGAGAATATCGTCGATCCCCTCACCGGACGAGTCATCGGCCGCCGGGATATTCCTCCCACGCTAGAGCCACTGGCACCCCAAAAAACGGAAGGCTCAAAAGCTGCCCTACTTTTAACTGGTTTAAGAATTGCCGCCGACGAGCGCCTTAATTCTATTAATTTAATCGGCGAACCCCGACAAGTACAGATCGCCACCTCTTTATTAACCCAACTGGATGCCCGTCGCCGTCAGGTGGTGGTTAATGTCAAAGTTATCGATGTTAACCTGCTCAATACGGACGAATTTCGCAGTAGTTTTTCCTTCGGTTTTAACGATGGTTTCTTCGTTCAAGATAACGGGGCGGCAGTGCTGAACTTTGGCAATATGAACCCACCCACTAGCTCAACTGTATCCCAAGCGGGGGCTTTTGCACAGCCTGTTGTGCCTATTGGGAATATCATATCAGGGAGTGGAGAAGCAGAACTAGCACCTTTTTTTGATGTTCAAAATGCTCCTTTTAGTAATGTCCTCCAAGGACGACTCCCTAATGGTAATTTATCTGATTTTGCCCGTCCCAATTTTGGGCGATTCAATAACCCCTTTCAACCTGGTGCAACAGATCAGGATGGAGGGGATTTTGCGCTACCCGGTCTATTCCAATATCCCCAAAGATTCCTGATGACTCTGCAAGCGTCAATTCAGACAGGAAATGCCAAGATTCTCACCGATCCCTCGCTGGTAGTGCAGGAAGGTCAACAGGCAGTGGTGAAACTAACCGAGAAAGTGCTGGTCAGTGTTACAACAACAATTGATACCAATAGCAATGGCAATGAGAGAACTACAACTCCTGTGTTTGGTGATGCTGGACTGACCTTAACCGTCGATGTGAATCAAATTGACGATAATGGTTACATCAGTTTAAATGTCGCCCCTACAATTGCCCAACCCGGTCCCCCGATTCGATTTAATAGCGGTGGGGAGACATTCAACACATTGACTCCTTTGATTACCCGGGAATTATTATCCGGTTTAGTTCGTCTCCGGGATGGACAGAGTTTAATTCTTTCTGGCATTATCCAAGAACGCCAACAGAGTTCTGAGTCAAAAGTGCCGATTTTAGGCGATATTCCCATTTTAGGAGCTTTATTCCGCAGTCGGACTAATCAGAATAGTCGCAGTGAGGTAATTATTCTCCTCACTCCCAAAATCATCGAAGATTCGGCCACTTCTACCCTCGGTATCAACTATCAACCGGGCCAAGATGCGGCGGAAATGCTTCAGCGTCAAGGTTTCCCCGTACAACCGCGACAGTAATCAGCTTTTTCAGTTATCAGTTATCAGTTATCAGTTATCAGTAATCAGCTTTTTCAGTTATCAGTAATCAGCTTTTTCAGTTATCAGTTATCAGTTATCAGTTTCTGAAGCTTTTGCCTCTTGCATGAGTGCCTCTCCTCATAACTAGCCTATACTCAACAGATTTAGTCTAATAATAAGATAGAGCCGACTTCGCCAGTCTAAATATTCCGTTATCAGTTAAAAAAGCGAATAGCAACAGTCACCCATTTTACGGTTTACTAACCGCCGATTCTAACATAGTAATCGTTCCCCGATTAGCATCAAATTCTACTGCAATACCAATGGGAATAGTTTCAATAATTTCTAAATGTCCGATAGTTAATCCTAGACAAGCGGGAATTTTTAAGGGTTGGATATATTCTCTGATTACTTCTTCTAACGTCAAGGAACCATAGTCACTATTGGCGCTACAATTGCTACATTCACCGAAAATAAATCCAGCTAAATTATTAAAAATTCCCGTTAATTTTAATTGATTTAACAGGCGGTCAATTTCATAAACATCTTCACCAATATCTTCTAAAAATAGGATAGCACCAGTAAAATCTGGTAGATAGGGAGAGCCAACTATTGAGGCTAAAGTGGTTAAATTACCGCCGATTAATTTACCTTTGGACTGACCTTTAGTAATAGTTTGAATGCGATTTTTTACCTGCATTAAACGATTAGCATCATCGGGATCGGGAAGATTTCTAAAAGTTAACTTTTCCCCAGAAAATAAAACCTGTCGAAAGCTTTCAGTTTGAGCAGTGCGCCAACTAGAAAAGCCATTGGGAGCATGGAAAGTTACTAAACCAGTTTTGGCATAAATAGCCAACAATAAAGAGGTTATATCACTAAAACCACAGATAATTTTCGGATGATGACGAATTAAATCGTAGTCGAGATAAGGTAATAAACGAGCGCTTCCCCAACCGCCGCGAATTGGTAAAATTAAGGCAATATTATCATCAGCAAAAAATCGATTTATATCCGAGGCTCGCTCCCTATCTTTACCTGCTAAATAACCATAACGATCTAAAGCGTATTGACCAACTTTTGGTACTAATTTTAGGGCTTTAACTGCTTCGATAACTATATTTAAATCATCTTCTTTAAAAGTTGCCCCCGCCGGACTAATAATACCCACTCCGTCGCCGGGTTGTAGATGTGGCGGTTTAATTAGAGGAAAATTATTGCTAACAACTTTTCTAGGAATTAGGGAAAAACTAACAGCAGTTAGGGCAGTAGTAGTGAGAAATTGACGGCGCTTCATTCTGATAGTTTTTAGAGAAATTGCCAGGTAAACAAGAATTTAGGGATTACTGCTCAGAAAAAAAGTTTTCACAACTGCCCCAGCTAAGAGGACAATTAATGCCCAAACCTGATATTTTTGGTTTCCTTCTAATGAGTTTAGTCGATTTTCTATTCCCTCAACTTTTCCCGTTAACACCGCTTGTCCTACCTTTAAATCCGTCACATCTTTTTGTAACGAATCGATTTTCCCCTCAATCCGCATCAAGATAGTTTCTAGGGAATAAGTAACCGTTTCCTGAGATTGATTCATTTGTTCAAGATCTTTTAGTTAATTTTTGCCCTAGAAAAGCCATTATGCTTCGGATTTTGCCATATCGCGAATGATATCGCCGCGGGTGATAATACCGATTACTTTGTGGGTTTCTTCCTCAATCACCGGTAAACGACGCACATGACGATCATACATTAACGAGGCCGCTTCTTTCAAAGGGCGATCAGCCGTGATACTAATAGGTTTATCGGTCATTACTTCCCCCACGGTTTGACCGAGAGCTTTATGGAGTAATTTCTCGTGACGGCTAGGATTTTGTAGATAGATGACGCTATCAAGGAGCATAATGTAAGGAGGAGCTTCTACTCCCGTTTCCTGCCACATAAGGTCAGTTTCGGAGATAACCCCAATCAGTCGCATATTGTCATCCACCACGGGTAAACCACTAAACCGCTTTTCGGCCAAAATCTTCACTGCTTCGGACAGAGAAGTGTTAGCGGTGACGGTGATGGGATTGGGAGTCATGATATCGGCAACTGTTTTCGTCATCTTAGCGACCTGCGACAATAATGCTTTATCTCTCCATCTTATCATTAGGGTAATCAGTCGCCGCTTAATTATAGACCTCTTGTAAAAATCAAAAATTGTTGTTAGGGTTAGGAGTCAGTAGCCAGTAGTCAGTAGTCAGGAGAATTAAGCATGAATAATAATCAATTAAATGGTCTATTTATAGATTTTATGCGATTTAATCCTTATTTTTAAGGTTTTTGAACCCTCAAAAATTAATTATGCAAGAGGTTTTAAGCTAAGACGCATTTAAACCGCTTATTCTTAGATTAGCCGAACCTCCCCTAATCCCCTGACTGTTGCCTTTTGCCTCTTGCCTTTTGCCTCGTCTCAACAAGCAATTTAAATTACGAACAGCTTATGACTATTCTTCAATCTTCGGTTGAGAAAATGGTATAACATAAGAAGGAAATGGGATATTAATTTAGTTAGTTGACAAGGAGAAAGAAAAATGATCGCTCAACCTCAATACCCAGAAAGAATGACCCCGGAAGAGTATCTAGAATGGGAAGCTACCCAGGAATTGCGCCATGAATATATTGATGGGGAAATTATCGCCATGACTGGGGGTAGTCTGCCCCATAATGATATTACCTTGAATTTTTACACTGCTTTAAGACTTCATCTCCGTCCACGAGGCTGTCGAGTCAATGTATCTGATGCGAAAGTACAAGCTAATAATAGTCGTTATTTTTATCCCGATTTGGTGATTAGTTGCGATTTTAGGGATAGAGAATCTCGTAATTTTATTCAACATCCACAAGTGATTATTGAAGTGCTTTCCCCCAGCACAGGAAACTATGATCGCACTAAAAAGTTACAATATTATCGTCAGATTCCTAGTTTACAAGAATACGTTTTAGTCGATCCCGACTCGCTCAGTGTTGAGGTTTATCGTCGCGGTGAAGATAAAATTTGGTTTTACTGCGCTTATAGTCAAGGGGAAGAAATTATTCTATCTAGTCTCGATTTTCACTGTGCGATCGAGTTAATCTATGAAGGGATAAGTTTCGATTAAAAAAAGTTTACAAAAAGGTCAAACATTCCTAGACTTAAAATAAATACGTCCCGATTGTTTCGATAAATTCTATGTTACCGCCCCTATTAGTTCTTGATCCCTTGTTAGAAAACTGGTTACGAGAAGATCTCGGTAGAGGCGATCGCACCACCCAAGCAATTTTCTTCGGTCATGCTAAAATCGGTCAAGCTAGTTGGATTGCCAAGGAAGCGGGAGTTATTGCCGGTTTACCCGTAGCTGAACGAGTTTTTCAACTACTTAACCCTACTATTCACTTTACCCCCACCGTTGCCGAGGGGGAATTCTGCCCCAAGTCTAAAGTTATTGCCGAGATAGAAGGTTCCTTCGATGCGTTGTTAATCGGGGAAAGAGTCGCTTTAAATCTTGCCATGCGCTTGAGTGGGATTGCTAGTGAAACTCGCAAATATGTGGAGAAAATTGCCGATTTATCGACAAGATTGGTGGATACTCGCAAAACTACCCCCGGATTGCGAATTTTAGAAAAATATGCCTCCGGTATCGGTGGCGCTATTAACCATCGTTTGGGGTTAGATGATGCAATTATGATTAAAGATAATCATATTCAAGCAGCGGGCAGCATTGAGGAAGCAGTGCTTCGTGTACGGCAAAATATGCCCTATCCTCTCACAATTGAGGTAGAAACTAGCCAATTAGAAGAAGTGAATCAAGCTCTGCAGCAGGAGGTAGAGATCATTATGTTAGATAATATGGATTTAGAGATGATGCAAACTGCTGTGGAGATGATCCGCAATTTTAATAGTAAAACCAAAATAGAAGCATCGGGAAATATTACCCTCGATCGCATTCGCAACGTTGCCGAAACAGGAGTAGATTATATTTCTACTAGCGCCCCGATTACCCGTTCTACTTGGTTAGATATCAGTATGAGAATTGATTAAAAGGCTATATCAGTGATCAGTAATCAGTTATCAGTAGGTAGTGGGGTAGTGGGGTGTGCGAATTATGAATTATGAATTATGAATTATGAATTGGGGAGAATAGATAAAAATAATCTCCCGTCTCCTGTCTCCTGACTCCTATCTCCTGACGACCGACTCCTGACTCCTATCTATTCTAACCTCGATCGCATCGCCAATATTTAAGTGTAATTGCTTTTGGGCGCTACCACTATTGACGGCAATTTCTAACCCCCCGTGACTACCGATAAAAGCGACTATTTCCCCCCAAGGAACATCACTGTAGGTGTTTTTTGCGGGGATAATTTTTGGACTCAACCGCACTGACCAATTTTTTCCTTCTAGGAGATAATCGGGAATATTACTGATTAAATTGCCGAAAATGTCGATATATTGGATTTGACCCCTGATTTTATCTTCCTCGATCTGGGGAACAGCGATCGCTAATTGTTGCAAGCTATCGGGATCAATAACCTCACCTAACATTTCTAGGGGTACTCCCCGGGACAAATAAGCGGCCACAGCAGCAAAAATATCACGACCGTGAAAAGTAGTGCTAGGGTTAGGGGTGCGCCAATAGGAAGAATTATTGAGATTAACGGCAGATATAGCGGGAGATTGGCTTAAAATGCCACTAAATAAACCATTATCTGGCCCGACTAAATAACCACCGGCAAAACGAATCCCTACCCCGCGTCTTTTGCTTCCCACCCCCGGATCTATAACTGCCAGATGAATAGTGCCTTGGGGAAAATATTGATAGGCATTCAGGAGGATAAAACGAGCAGTATAAAGGTCTTGGGGCGAAATTTGATGATTTAGATCGATCGTGCGAGCATGGGGGGCAATTCCCGCGATTACTCCCTTGATAATGCCCACATAACCGTCCTGTAGTCCAAAATCGCTAGTAAGGGTTATTAGTGCCTGTTCCGTCATTGACTTGTCCCTAGGGTGGCCAACAGCGTTAATAAATCTTAACGCCAAATTCAGTAACTAAAGATACAGTTTACTAAGGAGAATGTTATGATTTAGATATAAGGTAAGTTAAGTCGCTCAAAAGTCTGTCCATCATGAACAAAAATCGTCAGCAAGTCCTAACACAAGCCGCCGTCGCTCATAGAGAAACACTCCGCAGAAATTTACAACACCGACTGGAAGTAGCTAGAGCGCAGGGAAATGAAGCTTTAGTGCGTCAATTAGAAGCAGAGGCGGCCTATTTGCACCTTCGTTAGATTTAATCGGTGTTTAGTCATAGTCTAGTTGTCGGTTTGTAGTGGTCGGTATGCCGATCACTTTTTTTTTGGGAGAATTTTTTTAATTGCTGATATCTTAACTGGCAATCCCTAAAATAGAAAGAACAGCAGTGTAGAGATCAAATAATTATGGCTTTTTTTCGACAATATATCGCCCCGTTCCTGACTATCTTAGTGTTTTTAGTTGCTCTGGTTGCCACCGGCATCCGGATTTTTTTACCAGCAGATTTAGCGGCACCCGCTCCGATCGAGCCATCCCTGGGCATAATTTTCTTTTATCCTTGGCATGGCTAACCTTCCCGAAAATTATCAGCTACGACTGGGAAAAATGGGCGATCGCTATCTACTCATTAATTTTCTCACCCGCACCTATGAAGAATTTTTTCCCGAACAAAAAAACCTTTCCCATCTAGCTGATACAGTCAGACAGTTTTTTTGCCTTGATACTCCTCTGTGGATCGTCGAAGGACAACAAACAGCGATCGCTTGTCTCTGGATGGGGAGCGCTGTCGATCAGGTGACAGGCGATCGCTATGGTCATATTTTCCTAATTTACGTCGATCCCCAGCATCGTCGCCAAGGTATCGCCAGCGCACTAATCGATCGAGCTAAGGATTGGGCAAAAAGTCGCGGACAAAGCCGCATCGGTTTACAAGTCTTCATCAATAACGACAATGCTCTTAATCTCTACCAAAATCTCGGCTTTCAAACTCGCTCTTTGCTGATGTGGAAAAATATTTAGAAACTGTTAGGAGCCGGGAGTTATCAGTCAGGAGACAGAAGACAGGGTGATAGGGTTTTGGGGTGATAGGGATTTAGGGGTTTAGGGGTTTAGGGAAATTTCATCCAAATGCTCCACTTCCCCCCGCAACGCGCACGAAGTGGTCTCCACACAC
>NZ_JADEXY010000044.1 GCF_015206885.1 Microcystis aeruginosa LEGE 91341
CTTCCCCACTTCCCCACTTCCCCACTTCCCCACTTCCCCAAACCCCAGTCATCAGTAAGGGGACTGGGGTTTGGGTTTTAGTGAAGATTTTTCTTAATCCCTATCCCCTAACACCTGTTCCCTGTTCTTTAAATTGCCGCAGACAGATATAATCATCTCTATCTACCTAGGAATGATCCCTCGATCGAGACCCTGATTCTCAAAACCTAATCATTATTTAACCTGACTCTCAAAATTTATGCATCGTATTGCTCCCCAAGCGGGTGGTTGGACAGCAGATACCGAAGGGGTGATTATTATTGACCAAAATCCGGCCCCGATTGTCCTCCTCACCATGGCTGATACCGATATTCAAACTCTAGCGGCAGCTATCGACCATCTACCGGATAATTTTCCCGCAATTCGCGCCCTGAATTTATCGCAGTTACAGCAGCAATACAGTATTGATAACTATGGGGAAAGGGTACTATCCCAAGCAAGGGTGATTATTCTTCGCTTATTGGGGGGACGGGGGAGTTGGTCCTACGGGTTGGAAGTAGTTAAGGAAATTGTCGAGGAAACCGGTGCGACTTTATTTGTCCTCCCGGGAGAGGATAAACCGGATTTAGAGTTGATGAGTCATTCCACTGCTTCCCTGACTACTGTTAATCAGTTATGGTGCTATTTCACGGAAGCAGGGATAGATAACTGGATTAATGCTGCTAAATTTATCGCGCATACCTGTCTCCATCTCGACTATCCTCCCTCTCCTCCTCAGGTTGTCCCGAGGTTGGGAATCTATTCCCAGATAACCCTATCCCAACCCCAAGCACGGACTTGGATACTTTTCTATCGTTCCCATTATCTCGCGGGTAATACCAAAGCTATCGATGCTTTAATCAGCGCTTTCACCCAAAGAAACATGGAAACTGTCCCCATCTTTCTCTCCTCTCTCCGGGAAATTGAAGTGCAAGAGGAACTATTAACCCTCTTTTCTCACCATCCCCCAGACCTAATTCTCGATACCACTAGCTTCTCTATCCAGCGACCAGAAGACAAACAAAATCATCACTTCTGGCAGTCCCTCAATAAACCCATCTTCCAAGTTATCCTCAGCAGCAGCAGTTTAGAAGCTTATCAACAGGGTTATCAAGGTCTTTCCCCCCGGGATGTGGCCATGAATATCGCTTTACCGGAAATGGATGGCAAAATTATCACCCGCGCTATTTCCTTTAAATCTGTCCTCACCCGACATCCCAAACTAGAAACGGAAATAGTTATCTATCAACCCCTCCCCCACCGGGTTGATTTTGTCGCTGATTTAACCGCAAACTATTGTCAACTCTCCTCCCTTCCCAACTCCCAGAAAAAAATTGCTCTCATTTTCCCCAACTATCCCAATAAGGATGGTCGTATCGCTAACGGGGTCGGTTTAGATACTCCCGCTAGTGGTCTGGAAATTCTTCGCGCATTACAAAAACAAGGTTATACCCTCACCGACCTCCCCGACCATAGCGATGAATTAATGCGATTGCTTATTTCCGGTATCACTAATGACCTGGAGACAAGGGAATTAAAACCTATCTATCAATCTCTCTCCCTAGAAGCATATCTAGATTATTTCTCCTCCCTTCCCCCCGATAATCAAAGCGCTCTCCTTGACCGTTGGGGACATCCAGACGGAGATTTTCCTATCCCGGGCCTCCAGTTAGGTAATGTCTTTATCGGTATTCAACCTTCTCGCGGTTATGACCTTGACCCGACTCTTAATTATCATTCCCCCGACCTGGAACCTACCCACAGCTATCTCGCTTTTTACCATTGGTTACGACAGGAATTCCAAGTCACTGCTGTGATTAATCTCGGTAAACACGGCAATTTAGAATGGCTACCCGGGAAGAGTCTCGCTCTTTCTCCCCATTGTTATCCCGAAATCGCTTTCTCGTCGCTGCCGAATTTTTATCCGTTTATTGTCAATGACCCCGGAGAAGGTTCCAACGCTAAAAGACGTTCCCAAGCTGTTATCATCGACCATCTCACTCCCCCCATGACGCGAGCGGAATTGTATGGGGATTGGGAAAAGTTAGAGTCCCTCATCGATGAATATTATCAGGCAGAATCTCTTGATCCTTCTCGTTTAGCTCTGATTCGCGAGCGGATTAACGATCTGGTGGCGAAAACTAATCTCGATCGAGAGCTAGGCACGATCAACGCTTCCTTTGGTCAATTTCTCACCCTCGTGGATGGTTATCTCTGTGAACTCAAGGAAGCACAAATCCGCGACGGTTTACATATCTTCGGTCAATGTCCCCAGGGCCAGCAGTTAATTGATTTAATCCAATCGATCGCCCGTTCTCCTAGTCCCGACCGCCCCGGTTTAACCCGTTCCCTTGCCCTTGACCTCCATCTCGACTGCGACCCCCTGACGGAATATAACGATACCACTACTTATCTGGAGGGTCTCGCTCAGGATTTAATTAGCCAGAAAATTGAACCTGTAGGCGAAAATACGGCAAAAGAATTGGTTTGGCTAGAAAATCAGTTAATTCCTGCTTTAAAACAAACCCCCGATGAACTTACCTATCTCTTAAAAGGTCTAGCTGGCCAATACGTCCCCAGTGGTGCTTCTGGCGCTCCTACCCGCGGCCGTCCCGATGTTCTCCCCACCGGCAGAAATTTCTATTCCGTCGATACCCGCGCAATCCCCACAGAAACCGCGTGGGAAGTGGGAAGAAAGGCCGCAGAGGCACTAATTGAACGTTATACCCAAGAAAATGGCGAATATCCCCGCACTTTGGCGATTTCTATCTGGGGAACTTCGACGATGAGAAATAGTGGCGAAGATGTGGCCGAAGCCATGGCTTTACTGGGAATTCGTCCCCTTTGGGATGGTTTTTTCCGTCGGGTGGTCGGGTTTGAAGTCCTTACCCCGTCTAGCTTAGGCCGTCCTCGAATTGATGTGACCGTTCGGGTATCGGGCTTTTTTAGGGACAGTTTCCCCAGCATACTACATCTTCTTAATTCTGGCATAAATGCAGTAGCTTGTCAAGAGGAAGAGGAAAAAATTAATCCTTTAGCGGCGAAAGTCAAGACAGAGAGGGAGTTTTGGCTAAATCAGGGCTTAGGAGAAAAAGAGGCGAAACTGAGAGCTACTGCCAGAATCTTTGGCTGCAAACCGGGTGCCTATGGGGCCGGTTTACAGGGGTTAATCGAGTCACAAAACTGGCAAAATGATCAAGACTTAGCTAATGCTTATATTAACTGGAGTTGTTATGCCTATGATAGTCAAGGAACTGCCCATTCTTTACCGGAAGTATTGAGAAATAGACTGCAAGAATTGGAGATAGTGCTGCACAATCAGGACAATCGAGAACACGATATTTTCGACTCCGATGACTACTATCAATTTCAAGGCGGCTTAACTGCCAGTGTCCGAGCTTTAACCGGCAAAAATCCCGTCACCTATTTTGGTGATCATTCCCGTCCAGAAAATCCCCGCATCAGAACCCTAGAGGAAGAAATTCGCCGGGTTTACCGTTCGCGAGTGGTTAACCCCAAATGGATAGCGGGGGTGATGCGACACGGCTATAAAGGCGCTTTCGAGATGGCTGCGACCGTAGATTATATTTTTGCCTACTCTGCCACTACTCACCTAGTGGAGGATTTTATCTATCAGGGAGTAGCCGAAGCTTATTTATTTGACCACAAGGTACAACAATTTATTCAGGAGAAAAACCCCTGGGCATTGCGAGATATGGCCGAAAGATTATTAGAGGCTCAACAACGGGGATTATGGACCCAGGTGGACCAGAAAACTTTAGATCGATTGAGGGCAATTGTCCATGAGGCCGAAGGAGCGATCGAATCGGGTCAGTAATTAGACCTCTTGTAAAAATCAAAAATCTGACCTTAGGTGAGGAGTCAGTAGTCAGCAGAATTAAGAATGAGCATTAATCAATTAAATGCTCTATCTAGGGATTTTATGCAATTTTATGCCTATTTTTCTCATTTTTGAACTCTCAAAAATTAATTAGGCAAGAACTCTATTAATAACCGCTCTAGAATCATTCTATACTATATATTCTCCGGGGAGAAATTGCTCAAATTACTTTAGTAATGAGAAACGGGACTAAATAATGGCCGGAATTGAGGGATTGAGGATTAAAAATTATCGAGCGCTCAAGGATATAACCCTGGGCAAGTTATGGAATACTCAAAATCGAGATTCTCTGACACCGATGACGGCCGTTATCGGCAAAAATGGTGTGGGAAAAAGCACACTTTTTGATGCGTTCGGTTTTTTATCTGATTGTCTTAAAGGAGGAGTAGAAGAAGCTTGTGATGCGCGAGGTCGGGGCGGGTTTGAGCGTCTTCGTTCCCAGGGTCAGGAAGGAAGCATTGAATTTCAGATTTACTATAAAGAAGATTACAATTCCCGACCAATTACCTATGAGTTAGCTATTGATCTAGATACGGATAATAGACCTTATGTAAAAAAAGAAAGACTCAGACAGAGAAGAAAAGGTCAAAAGACTGGATGGCCTTTTTCATTTTTACTCCTCGATGAAGGTAAAGGAATCGTCTGGAAAGGAGAAGAAGAAGGGAAACAAGTAGAAGAAGGTCAAGACCATTTTGATTTACTTAAGTTAATAGAAGAAGCTGATGAGGAAAGCAAGGAAACCGAGTTAGTGGAACTGAATGATAAGCGCAAACTAGGAATTGCTACGTTAGGTTCTCTCAAACCGCATCCGAGAATTTCCCTATTTCGGAGATTTATTGAGGGATGGTATCTCAGCTATTTTACTCCCGATGCGGCCAGAAGTTTGCCCCTAGCTGGACCCCAGAAACATTTGAATATCCATGGAGATAATCTCGGTAATGTGGTGCAGTTTATGGAAAGAGAGCATCCCAAGAAATTTCAGAATATACTTAATAGTATTTCTCGTAAGATACCGGGTATAGAAAAAATTAGCACAGAAAAAAGTCCCGATAATCGACTACTATTAAAATTTAATGATCGGGGATTCCAAGACCCATTTTATGTACAACAAATGTCCGATGGTACTTTAAAAGTATTCGCCTATCTCTTACTGTTAGAAGACCCTTCTCCACCGCCATTTATCTGTATTGAAGAGCCAGAAAACGGCTTATACCATAAACTATTAGAAACCTTGGCTCAAGAATTTAGAAAACACGCCACAGGACAGAGAGGACGTTCTCAAATTTTTATCACCACTCATCAACCTTATTTTGTTGATGCTCTCCAGCCGGAAGAAGTTTGGATTCTGGAAAAAGGTGATGATGGGTTTTCTCGGATTAAACGGGCTAGTGACAATCCCTTAATCAAGAATCTCGTCTCAGAAGGATTGCCCCTTGGTAGTCTTTGGTATAGTGATTACTTAGATGAGAGATAAGGTCATGCACTTTGAAATTTTGGTTGAGGATTCGTCGGGAAAAAAAGCACTTGATATTCTAATTCCTAAGATTATTGACATGAATGCAGGTCATACATTTAGGGTTCATTCCTATAAAGGCAGTGGTCATATTCCCAGAGACTTACAGTCTGCTTCCGATCCTAGTAAACGGATTCTTCTTGAGCGACTACCTAAACTGATTCAAGGATATGATAAAACTTTTTCTAGTTACCCTGATAATTATGCTGCTGTACTGATTGTGGTTTGCGATCTGGATAATCGATGTTTTCGAGAATTTCGACAGGAATTAGGCAATTGTCTGGAAAAATCTGCTATCAAATCCCCAATTTACTTCTGTATTGCTATTGAAGAAGGAGAAGCTTGGTATTTAGGTGATATTAATGCCATAAAAATTGCTTATCCCCAGGCCAAAAGTGCTATCTTGGATTCCTATATTAATGATAGTATCTGTGGTACTTGGGAAAAACTGGCAGATGCTATATACAGAGGTGGAGCGAAACAATTATCTAAGTTAGGTGGAGCTTCTGTGGGTCAAGAGAAAACAGTCTGGGCAGAAAATATTTCTCCTCAGATGAATGTGGATATTAATCGATCGCCCAGCTTTGGCTATTTTCGAGATAAACTACGTCATCTCAGTCAGGAAGAATCAAGATAAGCAATATCTTTTCAGGCTAAACTTTTAGGCATTTAAAATAATCGTCGAGAGCGGGCAGTAGGGGATATTAAGTATCTGGGTAAAATTATTTACCCATAGGGATTCTTGTCTAGCAAGGCTTTCAGCCCTCTGTGGTCGGTAATTAATTTGGACTGACTACTTAAAGACTGATTAACAGAGGAATGTAGCGAAATATACGGAGCGATCGAACCGATTTGTAATATATGTGGCCTATAAAATAGGATGATGCGAGCGTCGTCCACACTTGCATCGGGAGGGAACCGTGACGACTTTTCTGGCTTCGCTCAATTTACTGCCTTCTAGTTCTCCCGCTGCCAATTTTCGCACTGGAGAATGGACTTTTCCCACACTCTACTCCACTCTGGCTCCTGCTGCCCTAGCAGATTTAGTTTTTTCTCGTTACGAGATTGATATGCCGAAAAATTGTCAATTTTGGCATCGGGGTTTAAGTGATGTGTATCTCCTCGAAACCCTGACAACTCCCTACATTTTGCGCGTATCTCACTGCCATTGGCGCAGCAAAATGGAAATCGACTTCGAGCTAGAATTATTAGATTATCTCGATCGCTCTCAGGTTCCCGTCGCCGCGCCAATTCGCAGCAAAAACGGTGATTTATCCCTAGAAATTAATGCTCCGGAAGGGAAACGTTACGCCGTCCTCTTTCCCTATGCTCCGGGGGGAATTGCTATTGGGGATATAGATATAGAACAAGCCTATCATTTAGGCGCGATCGTGGCTAATTTACATCGGGTGACAGCAGATTTTCAAACCCTAGCCTATCGTCATCCCCTCAACCTCAAATATCTTCTCGAGGATTCCCTGCAAATTATCGCACCTTTTCTGCACCAACGACCGAGCGACCTAGACTGTGTTTTAGAAACCATTGGGGAAATAGAGGAAGAAACCGCCAAATTACCGACAGAATCTCCCTATTGGAGCATTTGTTGGGGCGATCCTCATAGTGGTAATGTGCATATCACCCCGGATAATCAGATGACCCTATTTGATTTCGATCAGTGCGGTTATGGTTGGCGAGTTTTTGATATCGCTAAATTTCTGCAAGTTTCCCTACAATCCGGCTTAAATCGCCAGATTCGCCACAGTTTTATCCAAGGGTACGATCAAACAGTGCCTTTAACCGATGGTGAATTATCTTGTCTTCAGTATCTCACCCAAGCGGCCTATATTTGGTCTTGGTCAATTAGCTTAAATAACCTGCGTTTAACCGATTATAGTCGTCTCTGTGCTAATTATTTTAGTAGCCGTTTGGCTATTCTCAAACGTTTAAGAACCCAAGAATGGGAATTATTCTAAGCAGCCTTAATCCTGTTGGTGACAGCCGGCCCTAACTAACCAAGATCAACTTTCTTGCTAGTCAATGACCAAACGAGGTATAGATCCCTGTATGCTGATAAGTATAGATAATCACTAGGTAAAGACTTTCTTCTCCATCTGCCAAAAGTGAAGCAAGCTTTACCGCTCTTGAATAGTCTCTCACAGCCTCACAGACAGATGGTATTATGTCCAGAAGAAAGAAGAAGTTTCCCTGTGGTCACAAGGGTTATGGCCAAGTCTGCCATCATTGCGCTCAACTAGATGCCGCTTGGGAAGAAAGAAAACGTCAAAAAAATGCTTGGGAAGCCACTTTTTCCCAAGATCCGATCGATCTGCGGGAATTACCGAAAAATGTGGTACTTAAAGCTAGGGAAATCCTGCAAGGATTGCAAGATCACCGCAATTATCGAGATTTCCATGGTAAAAGATTGCGACACGATCGCTTTATTATTAGTATCCCCGTTACCCGCAATTATCGCCTCATCTGTCGCGACTACGGCAATCTCCTCGTTCCGGAAGCGGTGATCTCTCACGAGGACTATAATGTCTGTAAACCGGGTAGGTGAAGCTAATCTTTAGTTTGCTTGGGGAGATTTATCGCTGTTTATATCTTCCCAATCTGGCAGCCAATTTTGATCGAGAATCTCCTCTAGACTAGCTAACAATTCCACGGGGAAAATACTGGCATCTAATCTGGTTTCGTCAATAAGCAGATTGCAAGCATCGAGATAACATTTTGCTAAAATTTCCCTTAAATAGGACTTTAAACTGGGACTATCTGCTAAAAGATCAGCAATTTGTAGGCGAAAATTCCTGATTTCTTTTTTCCATCCCGCTTGGTTGTAATCTCGTTGGGATTGCCAGTAGGTTAACTTCAGTAAATGTTCTAGAAGTCGAGTTAAGAGACTCTTAAGCGCTCGTCGATTATTTTTTCCCAAATCTGCCAACTCCTCTAATAAATTCTGCCAATCTACCGATTGAAAATCGCCTTGACGTAATTGGTTGATAGTATTTTCTAACCAAAGTTGATAATCGCTATCGTAAAGATTTTGGCTGGTAATATTCATGATTTTTTACTCCTTAATTTCACTTTTCAGAATTATTGCTGATAGCTTCCCAATCCGGCAACCAATTTTCATCGAGAATCTCCTCTAGATTAGCTAACACTTCCAGAGGGAAAATACTAGCATCTAATTCGGTTTCGTCAATAAGTAGATTGCGAGCATCGAGATAACATTCCTGCAAAATTTCCCTTAAATAGAGCTTTAAACTGGGACTATCTTTGAGAATTTTTTTGATCTGAATCCGAAAATTGCGAATTTCTTTTTTCCATCCAGCTTGATTATAATCCCGTTGGGATTGCCAGTAAGTTAACTTCAGTAAATGTTCTAAAAGTCGAGTTAATAAACTTTCTAATGCTCGTCGTTCACTTTTTCCCAAATCTGCCAACTCCTCTAATAAATTCTGCCAATCTACCGCTTGAAAATCCCCTCGACGCAATTGGTTGATAGTGTTTTCTAACCAAAGTTGATAATCGCTATCGTAAAGATTTGAAATAGTAATATTCATCATTTTAAAAATGGGTAAAAATCAGGAGTTAAGCTGCCGTTGTCCAAAGTATAGAAGAAATTTGGGGCTAATCAATCAGCTAGTTTTACTGGTTTAGCCGAATTATCCTCTCGATCACATCTAACCGCGAACAAAACCGCCAAAAAGAGTGATAATAAACCTAGCTATTCCCAGAGTAACAAGGAAAGCCCGATGGTGAAAACAGTAATAGGTGTCGATTTAGGTGGAACTGCTATTAAAATTGGTAAATTTGACCAGGAGGGCAATTGTCTCGAA
The DNA here is from genome assembly GCF_015206885.1 of Microcystis aeruginosa LEGE 91341. GTDB lineage: Bacteria > Cyanobacteriota > Cyanobacteriia > Cyanobacteriales > Microcystaceae > Microcystis > Microcystis aeruginosa_H. The sequence goes on from NZ_JADEXY010000044.1 coordinate 9,272, forward strand.
TCTCTCAGCTTGCCCACTCCCCAACCCGCTACACCCAAAGAAGTCGCCCATACCATACATCAAGGCATTTGTCAAGTAAATTTAGATAAAAGTTGTCAAGCCATCGGTGTGGGAACGCCAGGGCCGACGGATGCTCAGGGAAGAATTGCCAAAATAGCGATTAATTTGGCAGGATGGCGGGATATTCCCCTCGCCGATTGGTTAGAAGAAAGCACGGGAATGCCGACAATTTTAGCCAATGATGCCAATTGTGCCGGTTTGGGGGAAGCTTGGTTAGGAGCGGGCAAACACTTTCAAAACTTGATCCTGTTGACCTTGGGAACGGGAGTAGGAGGGGCAATTATCCTCGATGGTAACTTATTTGTCGGCAGCAAGGGAACGGCCGCAGAATTAGGCTTAATAACCCTCAATTTTGACGGTCCATTGTGCAATAGCGGTAATCAGGGTTCCTTGGAACAGTACACCTCCCTGCAAGCTATTCGCCGGATGACCGGCAAAGAACCGAAGCAATTGGCAGAATTGGCCGAAAAAGGCGATCGAGAGGCTTTAGAATTCTGGCAGGGTTACGGTTGTTTACTGGGGGCTGGTATCGCCAGTTTACTCTATGTTCTCACCCCAGAGGCGGTAATTATCGGCGGCGGCATTAGCGCCAGTGCTAAGTTTTTCTTTCCCTCTCTCCTCACAGAAATCGAAAGACGGGTTTTACCTAGTTCCAGAGAAGGGTTAGAGGTATTAACGGCCGAGTTAGGTAATCGCGCTGGGATGGTGGGAGCTGCTAAATTAGCTTGGCAATTAGTGGACTTGCGCGGGGATTCTATTATGGCAGGATCTGACTAAAATTGTCTGACTTGAAAGAGGGTGTGGGGTGTGGGGTGTAGGGAAAGAAACCTCTTTCATCTGTGGGGGTGAAAGTTTTTTCATCAGGACTGACTTAACCGTGAATAATTAAATGGCGATCGCGATCGCTGCTCACCCATCCCTGACGCTGAAATTCCCCTAACAAACGCGTCACCGTTACCCTCGTGGTACCGATAGCATTGGCGAGATTTTGATGGGTTAAACGGATCTTTAAACGACTGCCTTGGGCGATTGGTTCTCCCATTTCCCGCTTTAATAGCTGTAGTAACTGCTGGAGACGTTCCTCCACTCGTTTGAGTCCTGCGATCGCCAGTAGAGATTCCGTTTGTTGTTGACGACGGATCATTTGATTTAACATCATCCTGGTTAATTCCACCGAGTTTTCCACTTCGGCGATCGTGTACCATTTTAGGTACAGTTCCGACAAGGCTCTGGCGTGATAGGATTCCAGATGGGTCAAATTTAAGCCAAAAAAGTGGGATGAATGAACCCAACCTAGTAAAATTTCCTCTCCACTCTCAGATACTTGACTTAGTTGCGCCATACCCCGATAAACTTGCCAGACTCCATCGGCCACCAGAGGAATATTTTCCCCGCGATCATAAAAGTGGAGCCGACGACTCTCGCTATAGTCTTCTCGGAAGGGTGAGACGTTGGGATTATAGGTCAGCAACATGATCAAAGTTCTCCTGGGTGAGGGGATAGCAATTTTAACCCCACTTTACTGTATCAAGGTAAACATTAGGTAATGCCCAGATTAACAGTTATCAGTTATCAGTTTTCAGTTTTCAGATGTGCGTTATCAGTTCACTGATTACTGTTCACTGTTCACTGAAATAACTTCCCCATTTCTCTCTCCCGCAGCTGAAAAACCTCAAGATTATTAATTTAAAGCATCTTTAAGAGCCGTGCGAGCGGCCAGATGATTGCGGGTTGAGGTGAGAATTTCCGATTCTCGTTGCAGACGACTGACTGTATCGAGCATTTCCAATAAAGCTTGTTGTTCCCCGGCCACACCGTAGAGATTACCCGCCACCCAGTAGGATAATTCCAGGGGAAGACTGGGCAAATCGTCGGGGAGTTCGATTTTTTGAGCGGTTAATTTGGCTGAGAGATGAACCACATCCCGCAGCAGTCGATCCACTTCTGTGGCCAGAGGTCGCAGATCTTGGGTGGTGGGGACATCTTCAATCCACTCCACTAAACCGACGCGATAGGGTTTTTCCCGGACGTATTCTAGGACACGGAAGCGCTGTTGACCGATGGTGAGAATTTTTAGGCGATCATCTGGGAGACGTTGACAACGGACAACTTCCGCACAACTGCCCACTTTAGCAATTTCTCCCGTGGCTGGATCTACCATTAAGACCCCAAAACGGCGATCTTCTTCCAATATCGTATTCATCATAATCCGATAGCGAAACTCGAAGATGTGCAGGGGCAGAGGACGACCCGGGAATAAAACAACTTCGGGTAGGGGAAAGAGAGGTAATTCTCTAACGGCAATGGAAGAAGTGGCCATAGGTTTAGTAAAAAAAAACCGATCTTCTCTTATTTTTACACAATCCCCCCTGAATCGCTAGGCAAGGGCAATGGGCGGGAGACGGGAGACTGTATTCATACTAAATCCGTTGAGTATAGGATACATATCAGGACAGGCAAAAGGCAAGAGGCTTCGGCCGTGAGCTCAGCCGAACGGCAAAAGGCAAAAGAGGGAATAGATAATCAGTTTTTAATAACTGGATTTAGTATGAGACCTTCAAAAACCTGGCATTATCCTTCTTGTAGTACATAAACTCGTACAAAAAAGAGGGCAATAAAGCCGGCGTTGTCAGATCAGAATATGAAAGATGCAATGCAATCCTTGCTACCCTTCGACCCCTTCGACTTGGCTCAGGGCAAGTTGGCTCAGGGCAAGTCAAAGTAATTTGAGTTCCAAGCTGATTCGGATCATCTTTCAATTTGACAACGCCAGAGAAATTAACCGAATCTACCGGCTACATAATCGCGAGTTTGTTGATTAACTGCATCGGTGAAAATTTTCTGGGTGGTGTCAAATTCTACCAAACGACCGACGCGGGTTTCATCGGCATTAAAAAAGGCCGTGCGATCGGATACTCTAGAGGCCTGTTGCATATTATGGGTGACAATGACGATCGTGTATTGTTCCTTCAACTCATGGATTAATTCCTCGACTTTGAGGGTAGAAAGGGGGTCTAAAGCAGAACAAGGTTCATCCATTAATAATACTTTTGGTTTTACTGCCAAAGCGCGAGCAATACACAATCTTTGTTGTTGTCCTCCCGATAATCCTAAAGCGGATTTATTCAACAGATCTTTAACTTCATTCCAAAGAGCAGCCCCTTTTAAAGCTGATTCCACAATCCCATCTAATTCACTGCGACTAGCGGAACGATAAATTCTAATACCGTAGGCAATATTATCGTAAATACTAGCGGGAAAAGGGTTAGGACGCTGAAACACCATACCCACCTGTCGCCGGAGAGTATGAAGGTTAACTTTGGGGGCGTAGATATCTTGGCCAAAAAACCTAACTTTGCCCTTAACTGTCACCTCTCCTTCTAATTCCCCGATGCGATTGAGGGCTTTTAAGAGAGTGGATTTACCACAACCAGAGGGGCCGATCATGGCGGTTACTTGCCTTTGCGGGATTTGTAAAGAAACCCCTTCCAGGGCTTTTTTGCTACCGTAGAAAAAGCTGAGATTTTCGACTTCGATCGCCGAATTAGCTAGAGAAGTAGGACTGTTCATGGCAGAGGAATCAATCATCATAAAAATGCTTAATTTGAGCGTTTACGAGTAACAAAACGGGAGAGAAGGCTAGTAATTAAAACTAAGATAATCAGGACTAAAGAAGCTGTCCAAGCTAGGGAATTTTGTTCGGGAAAGGGGGAACTAGCATAGTTATAAATCAACACCGTTAAAGCCGGTGTGGGCGACCAAAGACTTTCTTGCCAAAATTGACTAAATAAAGCCGTAAACATTAAAGGGGCAGTTTCTCCGGCGGCCCGGGCCACCGCTAATAATATCCCAGTCATAATCGGTGCGATCGCTGCTGGCAGGACAATACGAAATACCGTATCGAAACGGGAACCCCCCAAAGCGGAGGAACCGAGACGGTAGGACATGGGTATTAGTTTTAGTGCCTCTTCCGTGGTTAAAGCGACAATGGGCAACATGATCACCCCTAAAGCAAAGGCCCCCGCTACGGCGGAAAATTGTTTGGTAGTTAACACCAAAACCCCGAAGGAAAACACCCCGACGATAACGGAAGGGGTACTACTCAACACCACGATCGCAAAGCGTAGAATACCACCAATTTTGGAACCCCGAGCGAATTCCGAGAGGAAAACCCCGGTGAGAATCCCCAGAGGTATGCTGCCGAGGGATGCTAAACCGACCATGGTTAAAGTCCCCACGATCGCATTGGCAAAACCATTGGGAACACTAGGATCGGAGCCAACTGGGGCGGGTAAAGAGGTGAAAACTTGCCAATTGAATCCGGGTAAACCTTCTTTGACAATTTGAAAGAGGATAGCGAATAAAGGCAGAATAGCGATGGCACTAAGAGCGATCGCTAAACCCGTGAGACCGTTGGTAAAAAAATGCCGCCACGGTGACAGGGGTTGCTGTAAATCTTCTTCGGGAAAAGCTCCTTGAGTCATAAAATTAACGATTGCGGTTGATAAACTGTACTAATAAAGCCGCTACACTATTGACGACTAAGGTAATAACAAAGAGAATCAAAGCTAGATACATCAAAGCTCCGATATGGACTTTTTCAAAAGCTTCTGGGAAGGTATTAGCTAGTACAGCAGGAATGGTATAACCGGGGGCCAAGAGGGAGGGACTAATAATCGAGGAGTTACCGATTACCATGGCCACCGCCATGGTTTCCCCTAAAGCACGCCCTAAACCGAGGATAATCGCCCCGACAATGCCAGAACTCGCCGCCGGCAACAGCACGCGCCAGATGGTTTCCCAACGAGTGGCACCTAGGGCCATGGAGGCACTGCGTAATTCCGAGGGAACGGTAAGCAAGACATCGCGACTGATAGCGGAAATAGTCGGCACGATCATGATGGCCAGGATCACACCGGCGATCAGCATACTTGGTCCCAAAGGTTGGGTACTAAATAAAGGGAACCAAGCAAGATTTTGAAATAACCATTCTTGCAGGGGTTTAAGCACGGGAATTAGCGTGAAAATCCCCCATAAACCGATAATTACACTGGGAATCGAGGCAATTAATTCCACCAAAAAACCGATGGGATAACGGATACTGGCCGGCAAATAATTCTCGCTAGTGGTTAAAGCAACGGCAACACTGAGGGGAATGGCTAATAAAAGGGCTAGAATCGAGGAAACAACGGAACCGAAAATAAAGGGTAAACCACCAAATTTGAGGACGTTCACATCCCAAGTGGTTCCCCAGAGAAATCCCAGGCCGAATTCATTGATCGCCGGCCGCGCATCCTGAAAAACAATCCAGGCCATCCAGAGCAGAAAAATTAAACCAGAGGCGGCACAAATCCAGACTAAGATTGTAAAAATGCGATCAAATAAACCGGCTGTGCCGGGGTTTTCGTTAAGATTGGCCGCTGAAAGATCAAAAGACTCAACGGGTTCAGAAAAATTGGCCATAAGGTAGATAGCAATTACCAGTTAAGTAAGTGGTTCTAATTGAATAGAAGATAGATTTTGCCTTCGATCCCCCCTGCCCCCCTTGATAAGGGGGGTGCCGATCCCCCCTTGATAAGGGGGCAATCTGACAATTTTTAACAACTACTGACTACTTATCAGTTGTTGAAAACGCAACTGTAGGGGCTGAACATTGTTCAGCCCAGAGAAAAGAAATACTTGCAGTTATTAGTTATGGACTTAACCGGTAACTTTTTCCATCTTACTGGAAAGCGGTGACAATCAAGCCCAAACTAATACAAAAGTATTTATTTAATTTTGTTAACTTCGGCTAAAACTCTTTGAGTCACCGATTGAGGAATCCGGGTAAATTCCAATTGATTGTTAATACCTTGACCGGTGGTGAGAATCCAAGTCAACAGTCTTTTAATTTCCGCCGCTTTTTTGTTATCAGCGTAGTCTTTCGGTACTAATAACCAAGTAATCCCGACGATCGGATAACCACTGCTCGGATCATCTACATTAGCGGTAAAATCAGCGTTAAATTTCACCCCTTCCATAGCTTTGTTAGCTTGAGCGAGACTCGGTTCGACAAATTGACCGGCTTTATTTTGAACTTTGGCAGTTCTCATGGTTGCCCCTTCATTTTTGCGGGCAAAGGTATCTTGAACGTAACCGATCGAGCCTTCTGTTTGTTTAACTAGGGCTGCCACACCATCATTTTTCGGTCCCTTGAGAACGGTAAAACCCCAGTTAGGTTCTTTGCTGGTTCCCACTTTACTTTTGAAAGAAGGACTAATAGCGCTCAGGTGAGAGGTAAAAATCTCGGTAGTACCGCTACCATCAGCCCTAACCACTACTTTAATCGGTCGGTTGGGCAGTTTCGGATCTACTTGTTTCCAGTTGGTGATCTCGCCACTGAAGATTTTACCCAGGTTAGCCCTGGAAATTTGCAGGTTATTTACCCCGGGCAGATTATAAACCACGGCGACGGCTCCTCCGGCGGTGGGAACTAGCAGTAAACCGTTTTTCATCTGGCTTTTTTCCGAGGAGGAAGGAGCCACATCAGAAGCCCCAAAATCGACGGTTCCGGCGATAAATTGCCGGATACCAGCGCCGCTACCGACGGAATTATAGTTAACGGTGACACCAGTGGCGTTTTTATAGTCGGCAAAATAACGCTGGTATAGGGGCGCGGGAAAGGAGGCTCCTGCACCGTTCAGGGTTTGGGCGAAAGCTTCTCCCATCGTCCCTGCTAGGGCTGCTGCCGTGGCGAAGGAAACAGCACACACACGAGTTAGGGTAGCAGTTGAGAATATCATAAGTTTTCTGGTTGAAGAATCCTGCACAATTGGGAAAGTTGAACTTTCTTCAAAATATAGTTTAAGGCACAAATATTACTTTTAAATCTAGAAATATTTTAGTTTTTTTGGGTTAAGATTGGGTTAAGCTTACTTTAATTACTCTTAACCTTAAACCTTGATTAGAAAAGTAGTTAGTTAGTAATTTTATCGGCAAGATTTTCTAGGGAAAATAGACGAGGTTTAAGCCGATCCTAAGAAAAACCAATTGATCCGATCATTACAGATTAGATCGGGATAAGCGCATCTCAAATACTATGGAAAATTGGTATTTTGCTAGTTAATTTTACTACCTAAGCAAAATTGATTAAAGTTCTAAGCTGTCAGCCGTAAGCCTTGAATCAGTTTCATTGATCAGTTACCAGTTATCAGATGTGAGTTTTCAATTCACTGATCACTGTTTACTGATAACTGAAAGGTCTCCTGTCTCAACTAGGAAATTAATTGTCCACGACTACTTATAAGTTCTCAAAAATTGCGCCCCTAGTGATCGTTTATGATCGAAGTATCAACCTTGACCAAATTTGAGAAGTAAAGGTAATGGCTCGATCGCACCCCGTTCCTAACTTGCCGGTAGCCCCGGAAAAACGGCAATTCAACCCGCGGTTGCTGTTGCCCCTAGCTGTTGTGATTGCCGCCGGTTATTTCGGTTGGCGACATTTTGCCCCGGTCCCCCCAGCTACGGTACTCAATGTCAGTGGCAGGATTGAAGCAGACGAAACTGATATCGGGGCAAAAACTGGCGGACGAGTAGATCAAATTTTAGTCCGGGAGGGCGATCGAGTCAAAGTAGGACAAGTGATCGCAGTAATCGTCGATGAGGAAGTTAATCAACAACTGCAAGCAGCGATCGCTTCCGTTAACGCCGCCCGACAAGAGGAAGCACAAGCATTGTTAGATATTAGCGTGGCCGAAAGTCGCATTCAAGAAGCGGCAGCGAACTTAGTGCAAGCAAAAGAAGACTCCTCCGGACGAGTTAGCCAAGCGAGCGCCAACGTTGCTGCCAGTCAAGCGGCAGTAGAACAGGCCAAAGCGGAGGTAAAACAGGCAGAAGCGGCAATAATCAGGGCAGAAGCCCAATTAAAACTGGCTTTAGCCGATCGAGAACGTTACGATCAACTATTTAGGCAAGGAGTAGTTAGCCAGCAACAATTCGATCGCACCCGTACCGATGCCGACGCGGCCAAAGCAGACTTAGACACCGCTAAAGCGACTCTCGTGGCACGACAAGCCGCCGTTAACACTGCCAAGGAGCAACTGCGAGCAGCCCAGGGAAATTTAGCCCAAACCCGTTCTACCGCCCTTAATTCCGTCATTCGCAGTAATCAGTTAAGTGCTTACCAACAACAAAAAGAACAGGCTAAGGCCCGATTAGCCATGGCTCGGGCCAATTTACAAGCGGCGATCGCTAATCAACAACAATTACAAAAACGTCTCGACTCCATGCAGGTAAAAAGCCCGATTAATGGCATCGTTCAGGATCGTCCCTTGCAACCGGGGGCCGTAGTTAGCAGTGGGAAAACCCTCCTCACCGTCATCGATCCCCAATCGATCTATCTGCGGGCCTATATACCAGAAGGGGACATCGGCAAAATTTATGTGGGCAAACCAGCGCAGGTATTTCTCGACTCCGATCCCGATCGCCCCTTAGCTGCTAAAGTTAGTGCGATCGATCTAAAAGCTGCCTTTACTCCCGAAAATATTTACTTCCAAAAAGATCGCGTTCGGCAGGTGTTTGGTGTCAGATTAGCGATCGATCAGTCGGAAACCTACGCTAAACCCGGGATGCCCGCCGATGCTAAAATTGACTTGAAATAACCATGGTTTCCCCCACCGATACCCCTTTATCCCCCTTAATTGAAGTCGTCAACCTCCGGAAAAACTACGGCAATTTTGCCGCCGTCAGAGGGATAAATTTCCAAGTCTATCCGGGGGAAATTTTTGGCTTAATTGGTCCAGATGGAGCGGGAAAAACCACCACCTTTCACATTCTGGGCGGGGTGATGAACCCATCGGGCGGTTATGTGGATCTAGAGGGAAAAAAGCCCCGTCACGTCCGTCAAACTATCGGCTATTTAAGCCAACAATTTTCCCTCTATCTTGACCTCAGCATTGATGAAAACCTGCGTTATGTGGCCAATTTGCGCCGAGTAACCGAGAGGGATTTGCAAGCGCGTCGGGATAAATATTTAACTTTAATGAACCTGAAGGGCATCGGCGATCGCCTAGCTGGTCAACTTTCCGGGGGCATGAAACAAAAACTCTCCCTCTGTTGCGCCCTGATTTCCCGTCCCCAAATCCTACTTCTCGATGAACCCACCACCGGAGTTGATCCCGTCTCTCGGCGAGAATTTTGGGATATTTTAGCCACTTTAGCCCGCGAAGGTATAACAATTGTGGTGGCTACTCCCTACCTCGATGAAGCGGAACGTTGTCACCGCATCGCTTTGATGTACGAGGGAGAAATTCACGAGATCGGAACCCTCAGCCAATTGCGCCAACGTCTCGGTTTACAACGTCTGGAAATTCGATCGCCCGATATCGCCGCTACCGCCGAAAAAATACTTCTTTTGGTGGATGGACAAAATATTAATGACGTGCAGTTATTTGGTGATCGTCTAGATGTGTTAACTGGCAATCCCCAGCAAGCAACCAGAATTATTCAGAATGCGCTCGATCATCTCAGCGCTATCCACCCTAGCGAGGCAACCCTAGAAAACGTCTTTGTCACCCGTTTGCGACAACAGGGTTCCGATCCCCCTTTTATCCCCTTACCAAAGTTTAAATCCGAGACCATCACCACGGGAATAGCGATCGATGCTAGGGATTTGCGGAAAACCTTCGCTAATTTTTGCGCCGTCAAAGGTGTTACTTTAACCATTGACTACGGAGAAATATACGGCTTATTGGGGGCGAATGGTGCGGGAAAAACCACCACGATTAAAATGCTGTGTGGGCTACTTTCCGCCTCTGGAGGCGAGATTTCCTTAGCTGGGCGCAGTCAAGACCTGCGTAATCCCAGCTTAAGGCAAAAAATCGGTTATATGAGCCAAAAATTTACCCTTTATGATGATCTCACCGTGATCGAAAATCTGGAATTTTACTGCGGGGTTTATGGGGTTCCCCCGCGCTACCGTCAGCAAAAAATCGCTTGGGTTTTGGAAACGGTGGGATTAATCGGACGGGAAACAATGTTAACCGGAAGACTGCCGGGAGGATGGAAACAACGCGTCGCTTTTGGCGCTTCCGTCATGCACGAACCGGAGATACTATTTCTCGATGAACCCACTTCTGGAGTTGATCCCCTAGCGCGACGACAATTCTGGCGCTTAATTAACGATTTGGCTCGTCAGGGAACTGCGGTATTAGTGACAACCCATTATCTTGAAGAAGCGGAACAATGCAATCGTCTGGGTTTTATGGTAGCTGGAGAAGTGGTGATGCAAGGTTCCCCCAGTCAAATTAAAGCAGCACAACCGGGGCAATTAATCGAATTGCGTCTCGATCGAGTGCAACAAGCGGCAGAAATTTTAAAAACCCGTTTACAAGCTTGGCGCGTCTCGATTTTTGGCGATTGCTTGCACCTGACTCTCGATCATCCCGACAGGGAAATTCCAGAGATCAAAAAGATTGTCAGCACCGCGGGAATACAGGTACAATCCTTGCGTTTGCTTCCCTTTTCTTTAGAAGACGCATTTATCAGCGTTGTGCAGAGAATTAATGAGGAGTAACTTGGATAATATATAGGGGTTGGTGAATAAATCTCAAAACCTTGTTGGATAAGACTTTTAGACTTTTTTTTCCTCAAAAAGTGCCAGCCATTGGAGTGATCGGGGGGAAAATTCCAGGACTTTTTCCCTGAAAATTAGGTAGTTGACCACCTGAAAATCAATAAAACCCTACACCCCACACCCTACACCCCACACCCGTTCGGCTGAGCTCACGGCCGAAGCCTGCCACCACGAGAAACTTTTTGCCGCAAACCCTACTTAGACATCAAAAGGGTGCGAGAAGTTCCCTAAAAATGCCGTAAAAATTTATCCGTAATCGGGCAACTTTATGAAACGAATTATCTCCCAATGTCGTAAGGAATTAGTGCAGTTTAGTCGTGATCGACTTACCCTCGCCCTCGCTTTCATTTTGCCCGTGATGACTCTTTTTATCTTTGGTTTTGCTATTCGTTTAGAGGCGAAAGATATACCAGTTTTAGTGCAAGATCAAGATCAAACAGTTTTTAGTCAAAATTATAGCGATCGCTTGTTCGCCACTAATTTATTTATTCCCGTGGTTTGGGAAGGCAACCCTGAAACCGCTTTAGATCGAGGTATTGCTAGGGCAATTGTTGTAATTCCTCCCGATTTTAGTCGTAATTTACAAGCTAATAAAACCGCCGAAATTCAAGCAATTGTTGATGGTACAGATGCTAATAATGCCCGAATTATTCGCAATGCAATTAAAGCGACTACCCGCTCTTTTTTACAAGCAGAAAAATTAATTTCTGTCACTATTCCCATCGAAACTGCCACCCGACTTTGGTTTAATCCCGGACGACAAGAATCTCTCTATATTGTGCCGGGGGTTTATGCTGTGGTTTTATGGATTTTTCCCTCACTTTTATCAGCGATCGCTATGGTACGAGAAAAGGAAAAAGGCACAATTTTACAAGTTTATGCCTCCGCTCTCACTGCCGAAGAATTAATACTAGGTAAATCCCTCGCTTATCTAATAGTAGGAATCGGAATCGCTATCGGAGTTATGGGTTTAGGAAGTCTGATTTTTCAATTAAATTTTGCCGGTGATCCAATGCCATTACTGTTAGGAACTATCCTCTATTTATGGGCAAGTGTGATGTTTGGATTAATGTTAGGTGCGCGTACCAGTAATCAAAATTCTGCGGTGCAAGGTGTTTCTTTAGTGGGTTTTCTCACTGCTTTATTACTCAGTGGTTTTATTTATCCGTTAAGTAATATTCCCTTTCCCCTCTCTTTAGTTTCAAATATAGTTCCCGCTCGTTATTATATCGAAATTACTAGAGATGCTTTTGTCAGGGGTGTGGGTTGGGCGGGTATTGGCAATAATTTAGTGATCATTTTCCTCTTGGGAATGGTCTTATTTTTATTGGCAATAAAAGCTCTATCAAGAATGCAGTTAGGAGAATAATAAGATGTTTAAGCAATTATTTATAGGTCGTTTTTTATCTTTAGTTATTAAAGAAATTCGCCAGATATTACGCAACAAACAGTTAATTATTCTCTTGATTTTTCCCCCAACTCTTCAACTATTGATTTATGGATTTGCGCTTAATCCCGATGTTCATCATATCAAATTAGGAATAGTCGATTATGCCGCTACTGTTGAAAGTCGCTCTCTCATCGCTGCTTTTACCGAAAATCAGATTTTTGATGCCGAAATGATCACTTTTGATGAGAAAACATTAACCCAACAGGTGGAAACAGGAAAATTAACCGCTGGTTTGATAATTCCTCCCGAATTTAGTCGCAATCTCACCCAAGAAAAAACCGCATCTATTCAAGTTTTTATCGATGGAGTGGATGCCAATACCGCAGGAATTGCTAAGGGTTATATCAATCAAATTGTGCAAGAATTCGGCACGGGAAAAGTTAATCAAAATGCGCCACTTCCCATCTCAACACAAGTAATTTTCTTTTATAATCCCGGACTTTCTAGCAGTTGGTTTTTTGTCCCCGGAGTCATGGGATTAGTATTAACTTTAATCGGTTCGATCGTTTCTTCTATCACGGTTGTTAAAGAAAAAGATACGGGAACTCTCGAACAATTACTGATGACTCCTGCCGCTGCTTGGGAGATTTTGTTAGCTAAAGTTGTGCCTTTATTCATCCTCCTTTTGGGTGATGTTTTGTTAGCATTAACCATCGGTAAAGTGATTTTTAATGTGCCATTTCGGGGCAACTTTTTGCTATTTATGGCTTTAGCTAGTCTCTATATTTTTGTTAGTATTGGTGTCGGTATTATGTTAGCGACACTCTGTCAATCCCAACAGCAGGTAGTTTTAACCACCTTTTTTATCAATTTACCCATGGTACAATTATCAGGAGCGATCGCGCCTATTGAAACGATGCCGCCATTTTTTCAATATCTCTCTCTTTTTAATCCTCTCCGTCACTACATAGCTATTATCCGCGGTATTCTTTTAAAAGGTATCGGTTTAGAAGCTTTATGGGTTCATGTATTGGCTCTGATTGGTTTCGCTGTGATACTTTTAACTATTAGCACCAAACGTTTTCGCAATCAGTTAAGTTAATCGTTTTTCAATCATTCCAGATGGAAAAAATTAATCTATCCCGGAGTCGTGAATAACGATTAATTATTAATACTCTAACCAAAACGACCGCTAACATAATCTCTAGTGGACTCTTGAGCAGGATTTTGAAAGATAACCTCGGTGCGATCATATTCCACTAAATAACCCACTTTACCACCTTTTGGGGTCGGTTCAGCATTATAAAAAGCCGTTAAATCAGAAACCCGCGACGCTTGTTGCATATTATGAGTAACAATAACTATAGTATATTGGGTTTTCAATTCGTGAATTAATTCCTCAATTTTTAGGGTAGAAATTGGATCGAGTGCCGCACAAGGTTCATCCATTAAAACAACTTCTGGTTTAACCGCAATAGCGCGAGCAATACATAACCTTTGTTGTTGTCCCCCGGATAAAGCTAAACCACTTTCTTTGAGTTTATCTTTAACATCATCCCAGAGAACGGCTTTTTTTAAAGATTCCTCTACTAATTGATCCATATCACCAGTGTAGCCATTTAAACGCGCCCCAAAAGCAATATTTTCATAGATAGATTTAGGGAAAGGATTCGGTTTCTGAAAAACCATACCGATGCGACTGCGTAACCCGATAGGATTAACGGAATTACCATAAATATCTTGGCCGCGAAAGGTAACTTTTCCCTCAATTTTGGCACTTTTAACCAGATCATTCATGCGATTAAAACAGCGCAAAACCGTACTTTTTCCGCAGCCAGAAGGACCGATAAAAGCGATCACTTTTTTCTCAGGAATATCAAGGTTAACATCACGAACAGCGAGATTAGAACCGTAGTAAACGTTTAAGTTTTTGGTTCTCAAAACCGCATCGGTAACAACATCGGTACTATACATAATCTTTAAAGAAATAGGTGTTGGGGAATAGGGAAAAGGGGAGGTGGGAATTATGAATTATGAATTATGAATTAGGTAGTGGGAATTATGAATTACGAAGTGGGATGTGGGGAGAATAAATAAAAATAATCTCCCGTCTCCCGTCTCCTATCTCCTAACTCCCGTCTCCTAACTCCTGATAACTGATAACTGATTTAGCCAAAACGTCCACTAACATAATCTTTAGTTGCTTGTTCTTGAGGATCACCGAAGATTTTGTTAGTATGATCAAACTCGACTAGATAGCCAATTTTGCCACCTTTATCGGTGGGTTCAGCGTTATAAAAAGCCGTTAAATCCGCTACTCTAGTAGCTTGTTGCATATTGTGAGTAACAATAATAATTGTATAACGTTCTTTTAATTCGTGCATTAATTCCTCAACTTTTAAAGTTGAAATTGGATCGAGTGCCGAACAGGGTTCATCCATTAATAATACTTCTGGTTGAGCGGCAATAGTGCGAGCAATACATAATCTTTGTTGTTGTCCCCCCGATAGGGAAAAACCGCTTTCTTTTAGTTTATCTTTTACTTCTTCCCAGAGAGCTGCTCGACGCAAGGAAGTTTCTACTAATTCATCTAAATCGCCTTTATAACCATTTAATCGCGCTCCGTAAACCACATTATCATAGATGGATTTTGGAAAAGGATTAGGGCGCTGGAACACCATACCGATACATTTTCTGACTTCGACAGGATCCACCTCTTGAGAGTAAATATCCTGGTTATGATAAAAAACTTTGCCGTCAATACGAAAACCGTGAATTAAATCATTGAGACGATTAAAACACCTGAGAATGGTACTTTTTCCACAGCCAGAGGGTCCGATAAAAGCGGTGACTCTATTTTTGGGAATATCGATGGAAACATCTCGTACTGCTCGATAATTACCATAGTATATATCAGCCTTATCGACCTTTAAAACGGTTCCTGTAGAATGGGGGTTAGAGTTAGTTAGCATAAATTATTTACCTTGAATTTGGCTAATTTAGGAATCAGAAAGATAGGTAGATTTTTACTTAAATATCCCTTTTTGCTTTTCACTTTTTACTTTACTTAATAGGTTTTCTGGCGCGTGGCTAAACGGGATAAAATGTTAGTTACCAATACCAAAAGCACGAGAATTAAAGCACCGGCCCAAGCTAATTGCTGTTGAGGGGCAAAAGGGGCAGTAGCAAAGTTGAAAACTAAGACCGAAAGGGTGGCAATCGGTTCAAAGACACCCCGAGGCCAAAAGTTAGAAAATAATGCCGTAAAAATTAAGGAGGCGGTTTCCCCGGCAGCCCTAGCAATTGCTAAAGTGACACCGGTTAAAATAGCGGGAACTGCCGCAGGAAGGACGATTTTTAGGACGGTTTGGTAGTTATAGGCCCCTAAACCCATGGCTGCCCAGCGGATGTCTTGGGGAACGATTTTTAAAGCCTCATCGGTGGTTCTAATAATAGTTGGTAACATTAACACCGCTAAACCGATCGAACCGGCCAGGGCAGAAAAGCCTAAAAGGGCTGTTCCTTCGCCAAATAAGGGGGCAACTAACAAACCGTAGGCGAAAACCCCGACAATAATCGAAGGGACACCCGCTAAAACGTTGGTAGCAAAGCGCACACCCTGGGCAAGTTTGTTATCACCGCTAAATTCCGAGAGATAAACCGCCGCTAAAACGCCGATGGGAACTGCGATCGCTGTAGCGAGGGCAACGACAATAATTGTCCCTAAAATGGCATTAGCGATGCCTCCTCCTCCTAACCCCGGCGGTGGCGGTAATTTAGTAAAGAGATTGGCGTTTAAACGACCCACCCCTTGCACAAAAACGAAGCCTAGGACGGCAAAAAGGGGAATCACGGTGACAGCTAAACATAAAGCCGAGAGGACGGTCATAATTGTCCCCAATAGCGATCGAGGACTACTCGGTTTCTTCTTGAGATTATTGCCTAAATTCGCACTATCCATGTCAGTTATCAGTGGGAATTATGAATTATGAATTATGAATTATGAAGTGGGGGAGTGGGGGAGTGGGGAGAAAAAAGATGCCTTCTGCCTTCTGACGGCTTAATACTTAGCTTTAACGCGATTAACGATTAATTCTGCGAAGATATTGACTACTAGGGTCAAAACCAAGAGAACAAAACCAGCATACATTAAAGCTGATACTTGCATTCCCGAGGCTTCGGCGAATTGGTTAGCCAATAAGGAAGCGATCGTGTTAGCAGGGGCGAGAATAGAGGCACTAATGCGGTTAGAATTGCCGATAATCATCGTTACTGCCATGGTTTCCCCTAAAGCGCGCCCTAAAGCTAACATAATCCCCCCAACAATCCCAGAAAAAGCGGCAGGAATTAAGACCCGAAAAATTGTTTCCCAACGGGTGGCCCCCAAACCTAGAGAAGCTTGCCTTAGATCCGGCGGTAAAGCGGCCAAAGAGTCACGAGAGATAGCGATAATAATCGGCAGGATCATAATTGCTAAAATTACCCCCGCCGGTAACATCCCCGGCCCCCCTAAAGGCGTGCTAAACAGAGGAATCCAACTAAAATTAGCATTTAACCAGTTACCAAGGGGTCTGAGGATAGGAATCAATACAAATATACCCCATAATCCATAAACAACACTGGGAATAGCGGCCAAAAGTTGTACGAGAAAAACCAAAATTGTCCGCGCATTTAAGGGAATAAAATCTTCGCTTAAAAAAATCGCTGAACCGATGCCGAGGGGAACAGCAATCAGGAGGGCAATCAGAGAACTAACGAGAGTTCCGTAGATAACCGGCAGAACTCCGAATTCTTCCCGACCGCGCACGGGATTCCAAGCGCTACTGGTCAAAAATCCCAGACCAAAGGTTTGAATCGCTGGTAAGGCCCGAATAAAAATAACTAGGGCAATTAGGAGCAAAATTACCCCAATAGCGATGGCAAAGGCGGTGGTTAATCCGACAAAGCCTTTATCGAGGATTTTTTCCGATTCTGGACGTTCTTTAAAAGTTGAGTCGGGCGAAACTGTGGGCGCACTCATGATTAGGGTTAAAATCCAGCTAGTTTGCGGTAGCTAAGGTCGAAATTGGCCTTTCTACACTATTGTAACTTTGAATACATTTTTTCGGCGACTAATCCACCTTGATCGTGTAATCAGGATAGATGACATCAGCAGCGGCGGCTACTCGTTCCCGGACGTTTTTCGGTAGGGGAATATAACCAAGGGGAGCTGCTTGTTCTTGTCCTTGGTTAAGTCCAAATTCAATCATCGCCTCCATTGCTAAAGCTTTTTGGGGATCGTTGTATTTTTTGTAAACCAACATCCAGGTATAGGTGACAATGGGATAGGAATTTTCCCCCGGCGGATCGACGATAAAAGCGCGTAAATTTTCAGGCAGTTCAACGTTAGCGAGGGTAGCAGCGGCGTTGGTTTCATCGGGAATGACAAATTTACCCGCCTGATTTTGCAGGGCGGCCATGGGCAGGTTATTATTTTTAGCGAAACCGTACTCAATATAACCGATCGAGCCTGGATTTTGTTGAATTAGGGCAGTTACGCCCTCATTGCCCCTACCACCGAGAAATTTACCTTTTTTGGTCGGCCATTGTACGGCTTTTCCTTCACCGATGCTTTTTTTCCATTCGGGACTAACGGCGCTTAAAAACTTAGTAAAAACTCCCGTTGTTCCGCTACCGTCTGCCCGGTGAACTACGGTAATTTCTTCATCGGGTAGTTTTAAATCGGGGTTATCGGCGGCAATTTTGGCATCATTCCAACGGGTAATCGTGCCTAAAAAGATGCCTACATAGGCTTCCCTACTTAGTTTCAGCCCTTCTACTCCGGGCAAATTATAAGCCATAACGATGCTTCCCGCCGTCATCGGTAGCAGTAAAACCCCTCGGCTAACTCTGGCCATATCTTCGTCAGTCATGGCTACGTCGGAAGCGCCAAAATCGATCGTACCTTGGATAAATTGTTCGACTCCCGCCCCGCTACCAGTAGATTGATAGTTAATTAGCAGTTTGGAAAATAGTTGATTAATGGTGACAAACCAGTTTTGATATAGGGGCGCAGGAAAAGAAGCACCCGCACCATTGAGGGCAACTTCTCCTTTTAGGGGAACCTGGGCGATTCTATTGCTTCCCTCTCCGCTAGTTCCTGCCGTATCGCCGCCCCCACAAGCGGTTAAAGTCGCTGTTAAAGTGGCTAGGGATAAGGCTGTTAGTAAATGGGTTCTGTTTTTGTTGAGCATAGGATTAATTTTGATCCGTAAACTGCCTTAAATCTTACGCTAAAATTTACCACGACTTGGTAAAGAATAGGTTAAGAAGTGAATAAAAGAACGTAATGTATTGTCAAGAAAATTTTTCTCGATAACTAGACAAAAATCTCCACTTCTTTTACCATTTATTTTGACTAAACATTAGTTTTAAGTCGCGGGTAAAGCCGCTAACTTTTCCTGTCTAGATAGGGGTTTTCTCTTTCCTTACCATTATAGTGACGTAAAAACAACAAAGAAAAGATTAAGGTTTTTATCCATCATCCCTCAGCTTTTTTCTTCCCACTTCCCCACTTCCCCACTGATAACTGAAAAGTATCCCCAATACCCGTTTTTACTTTCTCCTTTTGACACCTATGCTAGAAATCTTTACTCAGCTATCTCGTCCCACCAAAGTAGTCGCAACCATACTAGGAACTGCTCTACTTTTCCCCGCTTGTGCCAATATTAATCCTCAAGACCTAAAACCAATTAAAATTGATGGTTCGAGTACCGTAGCACCAATTACCAACAAAGTTCTCGAAGATTTTAAAGCTAATACCCCTAACAAAGCTTTGGCTGATGTTAAAATTGATGCTAACATTTCAGGAACCGGCGGTGGTTTTAGAAAATTTTGTGCGGGAGAAACGGATATTAATAATGCTTCTCGGCCAATTTCTGTGGAAGAATTAAAAGAATGTGATGCTAATAAGGTAAGATTTATCGAACTACCGATCGCTTTTGATGCTTTAACCGTGGTAGTCAATCCCCAAAATAACTGGGTTGATGATATTTCCACCACAGAATTAAGAACTATTTGGGAACCAGCGGCCGAGAATAAAATCAAACGTTGGAATCAAATTAATCCCGCTTGGCCCGACCAACCGATTACCCTTCACGGACCGGGTAAAGACTCCGGAACCTACGATTTTTTTAGTGAGGTAATTAACGGCAAAGATGCCAGTCGTGGGGATTTTAACTTTAGTGAAGATGACCAAGCTTTAGTTAATGCCGTCAGTCAAGATCCCAACGCATTAGGCTATTTTGGCCATGCTTACTATGAACAAAATCGGGATAAATTAAAAGCTTTGAAAGTTAACGGTATTGAACCAACTCGCAGCAATGTCGAGGATAGTAAATATCAGCCTTTATCTCGTCCTTTGTTTATTTATGTTAATGCTCAAAAAGCCCAAGAGAATCCCGCTTTAGAGAAATTTGTTAAATATTATCTCGATCGAGTTCCTGATTTATTAGATAGTATTGGTTATATTCCCCTACCGGATGAGGCCTATCATTTGGCACGGGTACAGTTGCAAAAATTTGAGGTAGGAACGGTTTTTGATGGCCGACCTCAACCCAATTTAACCATCGGGGAATTACTTCGCAAACAAGCTCAATTTGAAGCTAAGTAGGGTTGGCTGAATAAATCTAAAAACCTTGTTTGGTAAGACTTTTAGACTTTTTGTCAATCAAAAAGTACCGGCTCTGGGAGTGAGCGGGGGGAGAACTCAGGGACTTTTTCCCTGAAAATTAGGTAATTGACCCCCTCAAAATGGGTAAAACCCTACACCCTACACCCTACACCCTACACCCTGCCCCCAGGAAAAACTTTTTCAGCAAACCCTACTTAATTAACCCTTCGGTGTCGCCCCAAATTGCTCGATGAGGATAGAGGTTAACACCGATTTTAGGTCTTCACAGGGAATCCCTTTTTGTACACAACTTCCCAGGTGAGCATCTTTACCCACTTTACCCCCCATGTAGAGGTCAACTCCCTCGACGGTTTTGCCGTCTTTGCGCGCTTTTGTCCCCATCAAACCGATATCGGCCACTTGGGGTTGTCCGCAGGAGTTAGGGCAACCAGTCCAGTGAATCCGCACACCCCGGGGGATATTTAATTCGGCATCTAACTGACGAATCAAGTCCACAGCCTTATTTTTGGTTTCAATCAGGGCAAAATTGCAGAATTGCGCCCCCGTACAGGAAACGAGCGCTCGTTGTAAAGGAGTGGGATTGGGGGTAAACTTAGCCAGTAAAGGCTCGGTTAAAAGAGTCGGCATATTTTCAGCCGCTATATTGGGAATAATCACGTTTTGTTCCACCGTTAAACGTAATTCTCCGCTGCCATACACTTCGGCAATCCGGGCCAAATCGAACATATCATCGGCAAATAGACGACCAACGGGAACACAAAGACCGATATAGCTTAATCCCTCCTGTTTTTGCGGAAAAACTCCCAAATGATCCCGTTTTTCCCAGTCAATAGCGTCTTTTTCGGCTGCCGTTGCTAAGGGATAACCTAAGTGATTAGCCACCCGCGTGCGGAATTCCTCGATTCCCCACTCATCAATTAACCACATTAAACGGGATTTTTGACGATTGGCGCGTAACCCGTTATCGCGGTAAACTTCTAAAATCCCTCGGCATAAATCCACCACCTCCTGATTCGGTCTCACCCAAACATTCATAGGAATTGCCGCTTCACAGCGTTTAGCCGAGAAAAAGCCACCTACCACAACATTAAAGCCTAATTCTCCTTCTTTATAGGCAGGAACAAAGGCAATATCGTTAATTTCCGCATGAACCGAGTTATCGCGTCCCCCCTCAATGGCAATATTAAATTTGCGGGGCAGATTGGTAAATTGATAATTACCTTGACCACAGTTGGTAATCATATCTTGGACTTTTTGGACTAATTCCCTGGTGTCAATTAATTCATCCGCGTCTAGTCCTGCCATGGGTGAACCGGTAATATTTCTGACATTATCCATGCCCGATTGTACCGAAGTCATACCCACGGATTTTAGTCGTTGGAAAATATCAGGAATATCTTCGATACGAATACCGCGTAATTGTAAGTTCTGACGAGTAGTAATATCGGCATTACCATCATCACCGTAACGCTGCACAATTTCCCCTAAAACGCGCATTTGCTCACCGCTAATAATGCCGTTAGGAACCCGCAAACGCATCATGAATTTACCCGGGGTGACGGGACGATAAAAAACCCCTACCCATTTTAAGCGATATTCTAAATCGGTTTTATCCATCGCTTCCCAACCGATTTGGGCAAAATGATCTAGTTCATCTTTAATGGCTAGTCCGTCTTTCTCGGCTTTAAATTTCTCGAATTTATTGAGAGTTGTTCCATCTTTTTCAGGTGCTTGTACCACGAGTCTATCTCCTTCTGGTTTGTGGGTGCAATTGTTCTAGTTGGTGCGGGTTAGAAATGAAGAAATCGGGATTTAACAATAAGTATTCTTTAAAATACAGTCGTCATTAGCAAAAATTTAGTAATTTACCTAGTCTCTATTTGTTATTTAATTCTTTTTAACTTGGATAATTTTGTATTGTTTGTAACAGAAATCCTTTAACCATCGTGTTTAAGGATTTCTGTCATGCAGTAAGTGCATTAAGGTGGGGTGTGGGGAAGTGGGGAGG
>NZ_JADEXY010000045.1 GCF_015206885.1 Microcystis aeruginosa LEGE 91341
TACGACGGATGATACCGTGGACTTCATAGCCTTTTTCTAATAATAATTCGCTCAGATAGGAACCATCTTGACCGGTGATGCCGGTAATTAGGGCGCGTTTAGCTTCAGTCATCAGTAATTTACCTAATCGGAAAGAATAAAGACCATATAAAGAGTCTGACTGCTTATAGCACACTTTAGCCCCTCAGGACAAGTTTGGCTAGGTTGACAGGGGACAAAAAGATAGATTGATTTTTGATCATGGTCCCACAGAGCCTCAATGGTTCTGACAATTTTCTCGAAATTTTCTGACTTGAAATTCCTTGACTTTGATTAATTGATAATTATCTTTTCCTATGGCTAGGGAAAATTTGGCTTCGGTCTCATCAAGTAAATTTTTGGAGATAGCTTTCCACTGTTCTTGCGTCTGCCAATGGGCAACGATAATTAATTCCTCCTCGATGGCGGGATTAATCCAAATTTCTTTACCTAAAAAACCTGGTTGTTTTGCTAAAAACTTTGTCCAAATTTCTTCATCTTTTTGGATAAATTTTTCCCTCGCTTCGGGGTTAACTTGAAATTCTAACCACTCAATGACCATAGTAATTATCTCCTATTTTTTGGTTTTGATCAAGAATTCTTCTGTGAGTTTCATAAAAGCTTTGGAACCACTAGAAGAGGGCATGGCTGCTACCGCAGGCACGAACATATCCACAGCTTTAGCTACATTAACATCCATAGGAATCGCATTAGCAAAAATTTGATGGGCTTGAAAATCCTGTTGCACCCGACGCATGACTTGATTATAGTAGCGACTGAGTAAACCACCACCGGAAAGAATAAAAACTATACCGAGTAAACCGGGGTTAATCGGGTCGGTTTCTTGATGACTAGCTTTCAGTTTAACTATTCTTCTTTCTAATAGCTGAATGCCGACAATTGATAAAGGTTCTGGACGGGCAGGTAGTAAATAAAAATGACTGCTACATAGACCACTACGAGTTAACAGATTATAGCCCGGAGCGCAATCCATGATAATATAATCATAACGGTCTTGAATGGGGTCAATTATTTTTTGAATTAGGATTCTTTCTAGGTTATTCCAAGCATGATCAAAGCCTAAATCTTCCTGTAAAATTGCTTGATGATGCAGGGTTTCTGAGACGACATATTCATCATAAAGCTCGATGTCTCCCGGCAGTAGATCTAAGCCTTGAATCTCACAGACTGAGGGTACAATAATATCATCAATAGTTAATTTATTGTAGGGATTGGGTTTGATAATTGCTTCTAATAAATAGCTTAAAGTGCGTTTTTTGCGACGCAGTTGGGCGAATTCGTGGGGAGACATTAAACTAAGAGTCGCACTGATTTGAGCGTCTAAATCGAGGACAAGGACTCGTTTTTGCTGAAATTTAGCTAAACAGGTGGCAAGATTGACGGTAAGAGTAGTTTTTCCTACTCCTCCTTTCATATTAACGGTGCTGATGACGGTGGCCATTATGGGAATTCCTTTCTAGTTAACCGATGGAATATCTCGACGTAAAACCTGCCCATTGGGAGCCATAATCAGAGGAGGTAAACTGGTAATATTGATCACTTCTTGGGTTTTCATGTCGTAGGTAGTGTAAACTGTCTCCTGTTGATGGGGATTAATATCGACAATTGTTAGGGTTTTTCTAGGTGCTTGTTCACTGTTCAATAACCGTCGCGGTCCACTGCCTAAAGCTCCCGCGTGTAATAATTGTAATTGCCCCCGTTTACCCGGATAGTAAGCGTGAGCATGGCCACTAATATAAGTATGCACCTGATGTCCCTCTAAAAACGCTCTTAATTGCTCGGCATCGGCTAAATAATCCCCCGGTCGATTTCTGCCCACGGCAATACCGTAGAGGGGTAAGTGACCGATTACTAGCCGCATTTTAGCATTTTTAGCGTCGGGGCTACTCAAGTTTTTTGCCGCCCAATTTAGTTGTTCCCGAGAGATTAAATGAGTGGAGGCATCCCAAACTAGATAGAATATACCATTTTGAGTGAAAGTATAATAAAAAGGAAAGCCGGTTTTATCGATAAAATTTAAACTTGTATTATGTTGGGGATTTTGCCAATAATCTTGGGCTAATTTTCTCTCCTTAGCATAGATAAATTTTCCTGCGGATAAAGCTCCAGAAGCGTCATGATTACCGATGGTAAAACCAAAGGGTATTTTAGCAGCTCGCAGGGGCGCGGCGATATGGCGATCAAAGGCTGACCACATGGCGTTAATTGCTGCCTCTGTCAAGCTGCTTTTTTGTCCTGCTACCATGTCGCCGCCACAGAGAACCAGATCGGGTTTATGATTGATAATTAAGGGGATAGCTCGATCGATTTCGGGATCGTAAGTAGTGGAACCGTATTGACTATTAAGGTCACTAATCACAATTATCTTGACTTTTTTCGCCTTTTGTGCTTGTTTAACAGCCGACTCAGGGGGATTTTTGGAAGTAACAGGCTGTAAAATTTGATGAGCGCAAGCTGCCAAGCTAAAACCGCCTAAACTGCCACTAATAAGCAAAAATTTACGGCGTTGCATAGAATATCAATCTCGTCTTTAATTGAGGTCACGTCAGTTAGTGTAGCAATTTTTGTCCCTTCGATCGCTTTTTTGTTGATCATCCCCATTAACCATCAGGAGATAACTTGACAATTCTCTTAACTTCTTTTGCACCTTGGTTATGTCATCACCAGAGTAATTCCTCCGATGATTTGTTAGTATCTATGCAAGATAATTGTCCAAAAAATCTTTTATTTTTGCGTCAACTTCCCGTCAATACCCATCGAGCCAGTGAACGAGTTATCAAAGCTATTCAAGACAAAAAAACCGATTTAGTTATTTGTTGTGGCATGGCAGAAAGTCGTTATCGTTTAAGTTTAGAATCTCAGGCTAGGAGTAGCACAAAAAAGTTATTGACACCAATTCCCTTGCCAGATTTAATTAAAAATCTTAACTATAGTTATATCAGCGATAATGCTGGTCAGTTTGTCTGCGAAGAATTATATTTTCAAGTATTAAAATATCATCCGAGAGCCTTATTCGTTCATGTGCCGCTTTTAACTGATAAAAATTTTGCTATTATTCAAAGAGATTTTCAGAAAATTATCACCCTTAGCCGTTAGCTCATATAATTTGAGAGTAAGTTTCAAGGGAAAAAGGAAAAAGGATATAGTGGTATTTTGCCATAATTACCCTCCTCGACTTGAGAGCGCATCTGAGTCTAATAAATCTGATTACCACGTCGGGCTAATTCTTCTTTGCTGTAGAGGGGTGGTCTTACTATCATTAACTGGTTGCAACTTTTGCCCCTCTATTTTAACCTAAACATCGGGAATCTTCGCTAACATTCCCCAACTGGTCCCACAAGAGCGGCATCGCACTTAAACCCACAGCTTTAATCAATGGGCATGGTGCGTTCCCCAAAATTGATCGCTGGATCAGTGGGACTTGCATTAGGGAACGCACCCTACAAGATCAGCGATCGCTATGTTTTTCTTTTCGCCAACTCAGCCATACATGATCAGCTACCACTCTGGGCAAAATGATCGAGCAATTCGCGGTGCAGAAAACGGTAACGCCCACCAATACGCAATAATAAACGCCTCTCGACACAGTAGTTAAGGAAGCGGGCAAAATTCCAAGGAATTGTACCACTTTTCCAAAGGATAAAACGCAAGCAAAGATGCTGCACACAGGCTTGCCCACCACCAATGAAGCTCATCATTAGTGCCAGAATTACTGCTAATAACAGCCCCTCTTTCAGGAAGTCAGGAGAAGATAGTATATTTAGCCAGTTATAATTTTTTTTTCCCCTTATAGCTAAAAAATTAGCTATACCAAAAATAACCCATAAAGGATAACTAAAAGTAGCTGTCCAAAACATACTTTGTAAAGAGTTCCATATACCTTGGTTGGGGCGTGATCGCACATTTAATTCCTGTTTTAGCCACCCAATCAGAAACCCAATCAGCCACGCAATCAGCCCAACAATCAGCGAAGAAATCAGCCCAACAATCAGCGAAGAAATCAGCCCAACAATCAGCGAAGAAATCAGCAGAGAAATCAGCCCAAAAATCAGCAGAGAAATCAGCAGCTTATCACGAAGTTCTTTTAAAGATTTTTGTCTTGTTGTACTTGACATTGAAATTTGAAACGCCTCTACAGGTTCGATATCACTCAGCTCACAAATCAGCCCAAAAATCAGCCCAACAATCAGCCCAAAAATCAGTCCCCCAATCAGTCCCCCAATCAGTCCCCCAATCAGCCCAAAAATCAGCCGAAAAATCAGCCGATCTTGCCAACGTAAATGTTTAGACTCAATCCAACTAGGCTGCATTTTCTCAATCAGTAAATCTACCGTTTTATTAGCCTGTAATTGCCGTGCAATCCAGCTTAGACTGTTGATAGTTTCCTGTAGCTTGGGTTCCGTTTCTACCGTTTTATAAGCCCATTTACGCTTTTCTATTGCTTTATGACGATCGCGATCTCGCCTATCAAAAGATAACCGACGTTCAATATACTTCTCCAATAGTTCTTTTTTGCTGCTAATAGGTTCATTTATATCATACACATCGGCGGTCAACTTAACGAATAGAGGCACTCGCAATAAACCAGGATCGCCCTCTGAAGTCGTTTCTAAAAGGTTGTGCAGAACCGGATTTGTTTGCATGGCTGACCATAATTTCGGGTGGCCGATTCTGTGGAGATAAGTCTCAATTTGTCCGTCAGCTAAAGGCTGGAGACAGACCGCACCTCTGAGGTAACGTAGCTTCATATTTACTGCTTCAAATTCCTTAACCCGACAGCAAACCACCAATTGGGGATAGGTTCGCGCAAACTCATTCAATTTGACAGTGCATTTTTTCTGTCTTTCTAAGCCTAATTCATCTAAACCATCCAACAGAGGTAATAATATCTGTCTTTTTAACCATTGCTCATATATTTTGTCCTTGCGATCGCCCCCATGCAAATCATATAATTGTTCAATCAGCCAATCGTGAATACTTTGCTTATCATCGCGCCAAGTGGAAAGTTCAAATAAAACAGGAATCACCGTTTTCGGCTGGTCTAACGCACCACAAACCAACTGTTCAGCTAAACTCAACAATGCCGTCGTTTTCCCCGATCCAGGCGCACCTAAAATTAGCAGTTTCCCTTCAATATCATCCCGCCCAAACGTCTCAACTAGCATTTTATTGGGATCGAGAATACCGCAATCTTCCCCATCAATTTGCAACCTGCGATCTGCTTCCAAGGGCGATCGATTTACCCAAGATAATTGTTCAGCGATCGCCACATCCATAAAAATGCGATCGGATCCCAAAGTATCAGTCAATCGCTGGCGAATTTCTGGTAACTGTTTCTCCTTTAATACTCGCTTTCCCCAATCCCAATCTACTTCAATTGGTTCTGATTTACCAAACAAACGCTGGGTAATATTGTTAATGATAACTCGGTTATCATCGCTATTGAGAAAGCTGACAGCATCCCGTCCAGCTTGTTCTTGCTGAACCGAACTATTGGTGATTCTACTATGGTCAATTTTCTGATCCTGGGAAGCCATTACTCGTACCTCATAAAACCCTCTACAGCCCGATAAATTTCGCCGCTACACCCAGCCAAGGTGCGATCGCTTTAAAAACTTCCTGTCCAGTTTGCCACAGGCTTTTTCCCGCCTCTGTGGTTTCTTTTACGGTTTTCAGCGTCTCATTGACCTGTTTTAGATTTTGTCCCACTAAATCCTTGCTCCCTCCTTCCTTTGCTGCTTCGCGTTTGGCAGGACGCAGATAGTCTAGGAGTTCATCTTTCTGTTCTTGAGTAAGAGATGAAGCTTTCACCGCTGTTTCCAGATTTTCCAACTGCTTAACCACCTCTGTATTGGTGATTTCCTGTTGGGTTTCCAAATTCCCTGATTGAGCTTGCTGGAGATCCCGCCCCGCTTGAGCTTGTTGAACGACACCGCTATTGACGGTTACACCGCTCATACTTTGCGCTTGGTTCGGTTGTTTCGGTTGTTTCTTGCCAAACATAATATTTTTTACCAAGAAGATTTATTCCTATATTAATCTGTGAAGTCATACTAAATCCCTTGAGTAACGCACAGAAAACGGGTTTCTCGGAGAAACCCGTTTTCTACTCATGCAAAAGCAATTTTGTAGGGTGCGTTAGGCGGTGATAAGCTTGGAATGAAAAACCAAAATTAGTAATCCGCCGTAACGCACCAGTTAAGTATTATCAAAGTTCTCGTCAACCAGAAGCTTAATCATTCTTGCTGCGCTGCTTTACGCGCAAGAAGGCGATCTCGCAATCCCTGGGGGTCAAATCTCCCTTGATTGATTACCCGAATCTCCTGTGCTTGCTGTTGTCGCTGTTGCAAGTAGGATTCTACTTCCGATTGGTGCTTGAGGTAAAAAGCAATCGTGGCGTAAACGTCAGCTAGATTTAGTGATGGGTAACGATTAACGATTTCCGCTGCTGTCGCACCCTGATGAAATAAGGTCATAAGCATTTTCGTCGCCGTGCCTAGAATTTTATTGTCTAGTACAGCATCGCTATCGTAGCACGATCGATTTAACTTGACTAGGAATGGATGAGGGCAAATAATCAATTAATCGATCGAGATCAAGACTCAATGTCTGATAACTTGTTATTGGTGGGGTAGGGAATCACCTAAGTCACCCTGTTGAATTATTGATTGTCACTAAAAATGTTTAAGCGATCGCTTTTCTTGCCCTTGTTAATTTTATCCCTTAGTTGTACGCTGCTTTTTAGTGCTTGTCGTCAACAAACAGCTAATAATCCCCCAGCAACGACCAATAATAATTCAGAAACTTTAAAACTTTTATATTGGCAAGCACCGACGATTTTAAATCCCCATCTCTCCACGGGATTTAAAGACTCAGAAGCGAGTCGCATTACCTTAGAACCTTTGGCTAGTTTTAATGAAAAGGGGGAATTAGTTCCTTTTTTAGCGGCAGAAATTCCTACTATTGAAAATGGGGGAGTTGCCCGGGATGGTAAATCGGTGACATGGAAGCTAAAAAAAGATATTAAATGGTCGGATGGTACTCCTTTTACTGCCAAAGATGTCATCGCTACCTATAATTTTATTACCAATCCGAAAACTGGTTCTACTAGCGCCGGCAATTATGAAATAGTTAAAAGTGTGGAAGCGATCGATCCCCATACGGTTAAAATAACTTTTAAGCAAGTTAATCCCGCTTGGTCATTAGTTTTTGTGGGAACAGAAGGGATGATTTTACCCGCCCATCTCTATGAAAAGTATAGCAATGAAACGGCACGTCAAGCCCCTGCCAATTTATTACCGGTGGGAACTGGACCCTATAAAGTGGTAGAATTTAAACCGGGAGATACGGCAGTTTATGAACCAAATTCTTTCTTTCGAGAAGCAGATAAATTAGGTTTTCAAAGAATAGAATTAAAAGGAGGAGGTGATGCCACTTCTGCGGCACGAGCGGTTTTACAGACACAGGAGGCGGATTATGCCTATAATTTGCAAGTAGAGGCCAAGGTTTTAAGTGATTTAGAAAAAGCGGGTCGGGGTCAGTTAATATCTAGTTTCGGTTCTTTGATTGAACGAGTTTTATTTAATCTGAGCGATCCTAATCAAGCTACTGCTGAAGGTGAGAGGTCTAGTATTAAGTTTCCCCATCCTTTTTTGAGTGATGTGAAAGTAAGAGAAGCTTTGTCTTTAGCCGTTGATAGAGATACTATTGCCACGCAACTTTATGGTATTACTGGGAAAACAACTCCTAATTTTATTGTGATGCCATCGGAATATAATTCTCCCAATACTAGCTATGAATTTAATCTAGAAAAGGCTAAGAAATTACTAGATGATGCGGGATGGAAAGATAGTAATGGTGATGGCACTAGGGATAAAAATGGGGTAGAAATGAAATTAGTTTTTCAAACTACCGTCAATCCTCTTCGTCAGAAAACCCAAGAAATTATCAAACAAAGTTTACAAGCGATCGGGGTAGGAGTAGAATTAAAAACTGTTGATGCCAGTATTTTCTTTTCTAGCGATCCTGCTAACGATGACACGGTAGAAAAGTTTTATGCTGACCTACAAATGTACACTACAGGTAATAATAGTCCCGATCCGAAAGCCTATTTTAAAACCTTTACCTGTGGCGAAATTCCTCAAAAAGCTGATGGTTGGGCCGGGGATAATTATGCTCGTTATTGCAATCCTGAATACGATAAATTATGGCAAGCTTTTAGTCAAGAATTAAACCCAGAAAAACGGCGAGAAATAGCGATTAAAATGAATGATATGTTAATTAATGATTTTGTGATTATTCCCCTAGTTCATCGTGCCGATGTGGTGGCAATTAGCAATAGTTTGTCGGGGTTTGAATTAACTCCCTGGGATAGAAATACTTGGAACATCAAAGACTGGAAGCGTAGTAAATAAATGCTCAAATATTTTCTGAGAAGATTATTATTTTCGATTCCCACTCTTTTAGCCATTAGTATGGTGGTTTTTGGCATTTTAGCCCTAGCGCCGGGGGATCCGATGGGGGAATTTGCCGCTAATCCTGCTATTACGGAAGCGGTGCGAGAAAATATTCGCAAAAGTCTCGGATTAGATCAACCCCTTCCCGTGCGTTATGTCAAGTGGTTGTTAGCATTTCTTCAAGGAGATATGGGCTATTCTTTCACCAGTCGCAGCCCAGTTTTTAGCCTAATTTGGCAGCGTTTACCCACAACTCTCTGGATTGTCGGTAGTGCCTATATGTTCGGGGTTTTAATCGCTTTTCCTTTGGGCATAATTTCAGCAGTTAAGCGCTATTCTTGGTTAGACAAAATTATCTCTACTTTTTCGATGCTTGGCTTTTCTTTACCCACCTTTGTGACGGGATTGTTATTAATTATTATCTTTAGTGTGCAGTTAAACTGGCTACCATCTTTTTATAACAGTACCCTAAAAATCAGTGATTTTAATAGTTTGATCGAGCAGGTGAAACAGTCAATTATGCCCGTAACCGTATTAAGCTTATATCAAGGAGCGATGTTGATGCGTTTCGTGCGTTCTTCCGTAACTGAAGAAATTCACCAAGAGTACGTTAAAACTGCCTTAGCGAAGGGACTAACTAATTTTTCTGTCCTAACTAAGCATATAGTTCGCAATGCTTTAATTCCCGTTGTCACCCTGATTGCTCTCGATATTCCCTCAATTTTTACTGGAGCTTTAGTCACAGAACAAGTGTTTCGTGTGCCGGGAATCGGTGCTTTATTAATCGATTCTATTTCCCGCAGTGATACCCCCGTAGTGATGGCGATTACCTTTATCTATGGGATTTTAATTGTTATCTTTAACTTAATTGCCGATTTAACCTATAGTTGGCTCGATCCGCGAGTCAGATATTAACTATGAACATCACAAAATCCTTACACACGGCGATTTTAGTCACGGAGCTAGAAAAAGCCATTAACTTTTACGAAAATGTTCTAGGATTGACTAGAATCGATCGCCCTTTTCAATACGATGGGGTTTGGTATCAAGTGGGAGATTATCAAATTCATTTAATTGTCGATAGCAATTACCAAAACTACCGTCCCAATCCCGAAAAATGGGGACGTAATCCTCATCTTGCCTTCGCTATTGATGACGTGACAGCCATGGGTAACTATCTAGAAAGTCAAGGTTATACAATTCAAATGAGTGCATCGGGTAGAAAGGCATTATTTGTCAGTGATCCCGATGGTAATATCCTAGAAATGAGCCAAATTTAGCCTGAAAAATTCCCCAATATGTTAGACCAATTACAGACTCAACTCTATCACCTTGAACAATACGCCGATCGCTTAGTAACTTCCCAACTAACTCACCTTAGTTTTGTCAGTATTGCCGTGATTTTTCTAGCGGGTTTACTCACCAGTCTTACCCCCTGTATGCTGTCGATGTTGCCGATTACCGTCGCTTATATCGGGGGTTACGAAAATAAAGGTCGTTTAGCGGCTTTTTGGCAGTCCACATGGTTTTCCCTAGGATTAGCCACCACCTTAGCGGGATTGGGACTAATTGCCGCTACTCTAGGGAAAGTCTATGGACAGGTGGGGATCGGTTTACCAATTATCGTCAGTGCGATCGCTATTTTGATGGGGTTAAACCTCTTGGAATTATTACCCCTGCGCTTCCCCTCCCTTGGCGCTACAGATTGGATTACCGGCGATTTTCCCCCGATTTTGCGGTCCTATCTTCTCGGTTTAACATTTGGTTTAATCGCCTCTCCTTGCAGTACACCTGTTCTAGCAACGTTATTGGCATGGGTGGCAAATACGGGAGATTTAAGCTTAGGAGGGGGATTATTGTTATCCTACACTGCTGGCTATGTTTTACCCCTAATTATCGTCGGTTCTTTTACTGCCTCGCTGAAAAGCTTTCTTTCCCTACGTCAATGGTCCGGGTGGATTAATCCTGTCAGTGGGGTTTTATTAATCGGTTTTGGAGTTTTTTCTTTATTATCCCGTCTGCTGTGATGGTGGAGAGTTATGATAGATAATTGGCTAGAATTGTAAAACTTTTAACTATGACTATATCGGAAACTTCCTCAAATTTAAAGAATACACCGGCCCGATGGGGACGTAAATTTATCCAGACTATTGCCGATCTGCGATTGGCAATTATTCTTTTACTTTTAATCGCTATTTTTAGCATTTCTGGGACAGTAATCGAACAGGGACAATCCCTATCTTTTTACCAGGCTAATTATCCTGAGAAACCGGCTTTATTTGGCTTTCTGACTTGGAAAGTTTTATTACTATTGGGATTAAATCATGTTTATAGCACTTGGTGGTATCTATCATTATTAATTCTCTTCGGTTCCAGTTTAACCGCTTGCACCTTCCGACGACAATTACCCGCTTTAAAGGCAGCCAGAAACTGGCAATTTTATCAACAATCTCGCCAATTTCAAAAACTAGCTTTAAGTGCTGAATTAGAAACTGGTTCCCTAGAATCTTTAACCCCCTTATTAGAAAAAAAAGGCTACAAAGTTTTTCTAGAAAATAACAGTCTTTATGCTCGTAAAGGTCTGATTGGTAAAATCGGTCCGATTATCGTTCATGCAGCCATGTTAATTATTTTAGCAGGAGCGATCTGGGGAGCGTTAACCGGCTTTTTTGCTCAAGAAATGGTAGCTAGTGGCGATAGTTTTCAGGTTAAAAATATTATTGAAGCTGGACCCTTATCTAAAAATTATCTCCCTAAAGATTGGGGGATTAAAGTTAATCGTTTTTGGATTGATTATAGTCCTAAAGGTGACGTAGAACAATTCTATTCTGATTTGTCGGTGATTGATAATCAAGGACAGGAGATCGATCGCAAAACTATTCAAGTTAACCAACCTTTGCACCATAAAGGGGTGACTTTTTATCAAACCAGTTGGGGGATTGCTGGGGTAAAAGTACAGGTAAATAATAGTCCAATCCTACAGCTACCGATGGCTAGTTTAGACACGAAAGGTAATGGACAAATCTGGGGGACTTGGATTCCGACTAAAACCGATCTTAGTGAGGGAGTTTCTCTTTTAACCAGAGATTTACAAGGTACGGTAATTGTCTATGATGCTAAGGGAGATTTAACCTCTGCTGTACGAGAAGGAATGACGATTCCTATCAATGGAGTTAATCTAAAAATAGTCGAATTAGTGGGCAGTACAGGGTTACAAATTAAGGCAGATCCGGGAGTGCCTATCGTCTATTTAGGTTTTGCTTTATTGATGATGGGAGTGGTAATGAGTTACTTTTCCCATTCGCAAATTTGGGCTTTACAATCGGGTGATCGCTTTTATATTGGTGGGAAAACTAATCGCGCTCAAGTCAGTTTTGAACGAGAAATAATTGATACTATCGAAATGTTAAAGTTAAAGTAGAATCGACGTTAATTTGGGTTCGTTTGCCGATAAAAAGTTCTGTTTATCTATCTTTTGCCTTTTGCCTACCCTAACCAAGAACTTAATTTTGTTCAATCACTTATATGCCAGAATTGCCAGAAGTAGAAACGGTGTGTCGCGGGTTAAATCAAGTTACCCAAGGCAAAAAAATTATCGGTGGGGAAGTATTATTACAGCGTACCCTAGCCTATCCTAATTGCGAGGCAACTTTTCTGCAAGGAATTGCTCAGACTACGATTACCAATTGGCAGCGCCGAGGCAAATATCTCCTCGCCAATTTAGATAATGGTAGCAGTATCGGGGTTCATCTGCGTATGACCGGACAATTGCTCTGGGTAAAAGATACCACTCCCCTGCCAATTCATACGCGCTTACGCTTCTTTTTTGCCAATCAGCAAGAATTGCGCTTTGTCGATACCCGCACTTTCGGGAAAATTTGGTGGATTGCCGCCAATAAAACCCCAGAAAGCGTGATTACTGGTCTGAAAAAACTGGGACTGGAACCCTTCGATCGCAATTTTACCCCCAATTATCTCTATAGTCACTGTCAAAAAAGTCGTCGTCCGATTAAAACTTTTCTCCTCGATCAAAATGTAGTCGCGGGAATTGGTAATATCTACGCGGATGAAGTTCTTTTTAAAAGTGGTATCCATCCCCAAACTGCCGCTAATCTCTTAAAAATTGAGCAAATAGACTTATTGACAAAAAACATTATTTCTGTATTGGAAACAGCGATTGCTGAAGGCGGCACCAGTTTTAGCGATTTTCTCCACGTTACGGGAGTTAATGGCAATTATGGCTCGATGGCCTGGGTTTATGGTCGTAATGGCGAAAATTGTCGTCTTTGCGGTGCAACTATTGCCAGAATTAAATTAAGTGGACGCTCCTCTCATTTTTGTCCCCAATGTCAAGTCTCAAGGGAATTATGAATTATGAATTATGAATTATGAATTGGGAAGTGGGGAAGTGGGGAAGTGGGGAAATTGAACTAAAACCCCAAAACCCCAAAACCCCAAAACCCCAAAACCCTTCTCCCGTCTCCTGTCTCCTGTCTCCTGTCCCCTCGATTCTGCTGTAAGCTAATGGCTAGATGGTCAGGTCACGGAAATCGATGCAAAGTTCACTGAAAGGGAATTATGAATTATGAATTATGAATTGGGAAGTGGGGAAGTGGGGAAGTGGAGAAATTGAACTAAAACGCCAAAACCACAAAACCCCAAAACCACAAAACCTGTCCCCTCGATTCTGCTGTAAGCTAATGGCTAGATGGTCAGGTCACGGAAATCGATGCAAAGTTCACTGAAAAGGATTATCATCGGGGCGAGTTTTTTTCTCGCTACGGTAGTCGGAGCAACTATCGGTTATATGGCCTACGGTTGGAGTTTTCTCGATGCCGTTTATATGGTGATAATCACCATATTTGGGGTAGGTTTCGGGGAAGTTAACCCGATTAACACTCCCAGTCTGAGAGCTTTTACCATGTTAGTTATCGTCTGTGGGACCACTTCGGCCGTTTATGTGGTGGGAGGTTTTTTTCAGATGCTAACCGAGGGAGAAATTAACAAAGCCTTTAGCGATCGCAGGATGAATAAAGAGATGGAATCCCTAGAAAATCACGTCATAATCTGCGGTTTTGGGCGCATAGGACGCATCCTAACGACTAAATTGGCAAAAACAGCCCAATCCTTTATTATCGTCGATAATAACCCCGATCGCATTCGATTAGCTCAGGAAAAAGGTTACATAACTCTTAATGGTAACGCCACCGATGAAAGTATTCTCCAAAAAGCCGGTATCGACAAAGCACGAGTTTTAGCGACGGTATTACCCGATGATGCCTTAAATGTCTTCATCACTTTAACCGCAAGGGAACTCAGTCCGCAACTATACATTATCGCTAGGGGAGAATATCCCAGCACCGAGAAAAAATTAAAATTAGCTGGAGCCGATCAAGTGGTCTTACCTGCTACCATTGGAGCGGAGAGAATGGCCCATTTAATCACCCATCCGGCCGCGATTGATTTTTTACAGGAAGATGAAGGTAGGCGCAATCTTAACGAATTATTAGCCGATATCGACCTGCAATTTGAAGAATACTCGATTTTAAGCGATTCGCCTTTTTTGGGACAACCCATCAGTCAGATGGAAGTGCGGGGACAGGGTGCTTTTATCATCGTCGCTATCCGTCAATTTGATGGTCGTGTCATCACCCATCCCGACAATTCCACCATTCTACAGCAAGGCGATACGGTCATTTTATTAGGTCATCGGGGCGATGTTCCCAATTTTGCCCGTCGTTATGCTCTGCGTCGAGAAATGCGCTATCGGGG
This sequence comes from Microcystis aeruginosa LEGE 91341, assembly GCF_015206885.1. GTDB lineage: Bacteria > Cyanobacteriota > Cyanobacteriia > Cyanobacteriales > Microcystaceae > Microcystis > Microcystis aeruginosa_H. Next base: position 14,268 of record NZ_JADEXY010000045.1, read on the forward strand.
GTCTTCTTGGTAGGATATTTACCCAGAAAAAAGTTGAGCTTTTCTGGAATTAATTTCCCTGCGGATGGAGATAGAAATGGCTCACTAATTATCTCCAGAGACAGCTATGAAATTAACCTATCGCGGCATTCCTTACGACAAAAATCCCACTGCCACCGTTGCTTCCAGTCCGATGATTTTAGGCTATCGTGGTGTTCCCTATTTAAAAAACCGTGGTGTCGTTCAAACCATTCAGAAAAAGGTAGCCGTTACCTATCGCGGTCAAGCCTATCATATCACTCAATCTTTAGCTTCTTTGCCCATGGAAAGACCCTCTTTAAGTTTTTAACTTCTAGTTCCTTTTTCAATCAATCTCTTTTAAATATTGTCAATTAATAATTTCATCAATTACCTTAAACTGGTTTTATCTTCCCTCTTGCTCCCTCGCTTCAAGGGGGATTTTTTTATTTGTTTTGCCAACAAGAAATAAGTACCTAAGCAAATTAATTACACATATTTTTACCTTCCGCAGTTCCGCAGTTCTGTTGTTCCCCCTTTCTGGGGTGTGAATTTAATTTTGTCGAACTGCTGATAGTTATCAGTTTTTTGTAGAATAGGGAGATTGAGAAAACGAACACCTGCCCCTATGACAAGATTCCCTTTGACTGGTCGCTATTCTGGTTTATGCGTCTTGCTCACTTTATTCTGGTTAAGCGGTCAATCTTTACCGGTGCGAGCAGAAAAAATCTATAATCCCGTCCCCCTCATCCTCAACAAAGAAATTAACGATACTCTCACCGACAAGGATATTCCCACGGGGGAGGGGGGGTTTGCTAGGGATTATACCGTCGATTTGGACAAGGATGATCAGGTGGCCATCGATCTCAAATCGGAAAACTTTGATGGAGTTTTAATTCTCCTGGCCGACGATGGTTCCACTGTAGCGGAAAATGATGATGGTCCTGATGGTGGCACTAATGCTCTCCTCTTTGCACGCATTACCGAGTCGGGTAAATATATTATTCGGGTGAGAGCTTTCGGAGAAACCGGTGGGGGAAAATTTACCCTGAAATTAACCCGTTTACGGGCCGTGGAGGGCAAAAATTAGCTAATTATTGTCAAAAAAACCAAGAATAGAGCCTCTGTCCACTCTACCACCGCACCGTAGGTATCGCCGGTGTGACCGCGAAGACGACGATATAACCAGTAACCAGTAAGCAGAGCGAGGGCGATTCCAGCACTAATGGCGATTATTCCCCACCTTAGACCGCCAAATAGGGCGATTAACCCCCAAATTACTCCCCCACAGTCCCAGGGAAGACAAAAAGCCACTTTATGAAAGGCTCCCTTACCGGTGGGTTTGAGGTAGGGATAAAGAGCGATCGCCATTACTTGCCCCCAACGTCCCCAAATTGGTGCTAAAATTAGGGCTAAGGCTCGATTATCGCTTAAATCAGTCAAAGCGGCGATTTTTAGCAGCAAAACCATCGTCACGGCCATGACTCCAAAGGCCCCGGTAACACTATCGGCCATGACCGCTAAACGGCGCTGGGGGTCAGTGACAGCTAAACCATCGGCCGTGTCACTAACTCCATCAAGGTGTAGTCCTCCCGTTAGATAAACCCAAACCCCCACAAGGACAACCGCACGAGTTAAGAGTGGCATTCCCAGACCAGCTAGAGTCATATCGAGTAAAACTAGAATTAAACCCAAAAATAAGCCCACTAAGGGAATCCATCGGGCAATTCTGCCAAAATCAGGCCAAGCAATCGGAACCGGAATAATCGTGTAAAAAGCGATCGCACCTAAAAATGAGCGAATTTCTTGACAAATGAAGTTAAATATGGTAATCAATCTCCCCAAAATTAGATTCCGGTATGGCATCCTTTCTCATAAAGATGAAGTATAACCTAATTTTGTATCGGCCACCCTTTGGGATTTTCAAAACATCTGAGAACACCTATAATAATTCGGCATAACACGGTTACTTGTAATTTTATTAGGGAAAGTTTCTTGCGATCGCTATGAGAGTAATATGCGGAAAGATTTCTTAAAAAAATGTGTATTTAGCGTGATATGTGGAAAGTTTCCGTATATTATGTAGTTATGCAGCTCACTTCTCGGTAGGGGCAGTACGCAGGGGTAATTTCTTTGAGTTCAAGGCAAATATGTGGTTAGAGTAGGCTCAAATCCGTCCGATTGAGCAGCTATAATTTTGTCTAGGAATTATAGGTACTGCTCTGTTTTGAGTATTTTTTCTAATGACACTCTTTAAATGGCATACAACTGCTCAAAACTAGATGAGGATAACCTTAAATGGTTTCCTAATGACAATTCGTGTGCAACACTACGCACGATCAAGGTCTCGCGAGGTCAGATACGAGGTCTTAGAAATGTTACTGTAGATTTTCGTTACCCAATAACAGCGATAGCAGGGCGTAATGGTTCTTGTAAAACCACAGTTCTTGCGTTAGCAGCCTGTGCTTTTCACAATGCACCCAACGGCTTTAAGCTATCTGGGAGAAAACAGCCTTACTATACTTTTTCGGATTTTTTTGTCCAGACTAAGGAAGAAGCTGCACTTGGTGAGATACAGATTGTCTATGAAATTCTTCACAATAACTGGAAAGGTCGTGAACCTGGAATTGGAAAGCAAACCCGCGTTAAGAAGTTAAATGGTCGTTGGAATAATTACGATTCTAGAGTTGGTCGCACTGTTGTATTTCTTGGAGTTGAACGCATTGTTCCACATTCAGAAAGAAGTGTATCTAAGAGTTATCGGGGTAAATTTCAGTCAGGAATCGATCACGGTTGGGAAGATGATGTTCGTCAGGTAGTGGGTAGAATACTTGGCACTGACTACACTATTTTCAGTTATAGGCAGCATTCAAGATATAGAATTCCCGTTGTAGCTAAAAAAGATCAGAAAATCTACTCTGGCTTCAACATGGGGGCAGGTGAACACTCTTTATTCGAGTTGTTTTCGATTATTAATGAATGTCCAAATGGCTCTCTGATTTTGATTGACGAAATAGAACTTGGTCTTCACGAAAAAGCTCAAGAAAGCTTAATCAAAGAGCTGAAAGAAGTTTGCAAGAAGCGTAAATTTCAGATTATCTGTACAACTCACTCTTCTCGTATTCTTGAATGCTTGCCTCCAGAGGGTAGAATTTTTCTTGAACGCACTGGCGTTGAGACTGATATCATATGTGAAATTTCTCCAGCTTATGCGACTGGAAAGCTTTCAGGTCGCCCAAATGCCGAGTTGGATATTTTAGTAGAAGATGAAGCAGCTAAGTTAATATTGGAAACGGTTCTAGACAAAGAACTTCGCTCCCGTACCAAGATTTTGCCTATTGGCTCAGCCGCAGCAGTTATGCGACACCTCGCTGCAAGGTACAAAGAAGAAAGACATAAAAAAGATAATATGGTTGAAGTTTGTGTATTCCTTGATGGAGATAAGTCATCAAAGAAAACTGAGCAGATTAATCAATTTATAAAAGCTCTTGAAAATCCTGCTGAGCAAAAAGAATCTAAAGATTGGGTAGAGAAGCGCCTACTGTTTATACCAGGTAATGAATGGCCTGAAGCATGGATTATTCAAGCTACTGATAGAACACCTTTTTATGATCGATTCGAGCGAGAACTGCAAATGTCAGCAGCGGAAGTCGATGATCTACTAGATTCTGCATCTAGAGCTGGTAAACATAATGAGTTCTATGAAGCAGCAAAAATTTTGACCCTCGATAAAACAGTTGTGGCAAGTCATCTAATCAAGAGTGCGTTTGAGTCTGTTCCAGAAGAAGCACAAAAAATCACTGATTTTATTCGAGGTTTTCTTGGTTAAATGGTACACGTTACAATTACTGCATAACAATCCCGTTGCACACCGACCGTATTAAGATGGTTGGTTGAGTCCGAAAGGTTACTAGCGGCGGGTGAACGGGGTCGTTAGACTGCCAAGTCGAAATCAAGAAACGTGATAATCACCAAAATCTGAGGATAAAGATAAGATGTCAAATTATCAATTTGTATCCGTTACATGTATTACCCCCTCAACGGGGGTAAGTGGTATTGCAACAGGCGTTATTACGGCAATTTCTTCCACATTAGGAGGAGCAATTGCTGGATCTTTGGCTGCTCTAACTGGTCCTGGTGCTGTTTTCGCAGGTACAGCTGGATCTGTTGCTGGCACTTTGGTCGGTAAAGGCGCAGGAAGCTTACTGGAATCGCTCGGTCAGATGTTGCCAGATAATTTGTACATCGAAGTCGATGGCAAAAAGGTTTGGCCTAGTGGCAAATATCAGAACATTAATGCTGGCGACAAAATTACGCCATCTGTTCGGGGGGCATTCGGTCATCCCACTGGGGTAACGCTTGAAGAATGGGATGTATTTGGTGATGATAATCTAGGCGAATTTGTCATTAGCCCAACGCAAAAAGGTAATGGGTTTGCGTACCTTGTTGCTAATCCTAAAGAGGGGGATGTTTACGAAGTTGTGCTGAACATCTCATAGCTGTAGGGTGCGTTCCCCAATGTGGCTCCTACTGCTCCGGCGATCGATTTTTGGGGAACGCACCATGTAGATTGATTGCATCTGTGGGTTTAAGTGCGATGGCGCACCTAAAAATGAGCGAATTTCTTGACAAATGAAGTTAAATATGGTAGTCAATCTCCCCAAAATTAGATTCCGGTATGGCATTTTTTCTCATAAAGATGAAGTATAACCTAATTTTGTATCAGCCACCCCGTGGGATTTTCAAAATAACACGCTTACTTGTAATTTTATTAGGGAAAGTTTCTTGCGATCGCTATGAGAGTAATATGCGGAAAGATTTTTTTTTAAATGTGTATTTAGTGTGATATACAAAAAGTTTCCGTATATTATGTAGTTGGATAGACAAAGTTTTGAGAATTTCAAAGTAGTCCATCGTACACCCTGAGTTCTGCTACAGTCTGGGCTAGACCTTGCCTTTCATAAGCTGCAAGTAACTCATCAACACTTTGCGGTGGATTTTTTAAACTCATTCGCTGTTGCTTAGCAGCTTCACAGATCACTGAAGGAGCTAAATCAATCAGATGAATAATAAACTCATCGGGATGCTGAGCCTCGATACCATATTGATCAAGAGTTGTAGCCGGAAAATCTGACAGATTGTATGTAACAATCACATCGGCTCCTGCACAAATGGCAGCTGCTAGTACATGACGGTCATTGGCATCTGGTAAGTTTAGCGATGGAATTAGATCTTTATAACCCTGAACGAGACAGTCACGCACATTACTGTTCATCAGAGCTTTTGTGCGGTGAAGACGCTCCTCCGTGAGATCAGGTCTATTCTTCAAAAGATTGCGAATCCACTCATCATGAATTTCATCGGAAATTTTGGGTCTGAAACCCCGCCGTTTTAGGTTGGCTTTGCTGTTAAATCTTAGCGCATTTACAAAATATGTGTTAGAATGTGAGGTATGGAAAAAGCCTATTCGTTTCGATTTTACCCCACACCCGAACAAGAGTCGCTATTGCGGCGCACTTTGGGCTGTGTAAGATTAGTTTACAATAAAGCTCTCCATCTCAGAACACAAGCATGGTACGAAAGACAAGAAAGAGTAGGATATACTGAAACTTCTTCAATGCTAACCGATTGGAAAAAACAAGAAGAATTAGAGTTTTTAAACGAAGTTAGCTGTGTACCCTTACAACAAGGGTTAAGACATTTACAAACAGCTTTCACTAATTTCTTTGCTGGTCGTACTAAGTATCCCAACTTTAAGAAAAAACATCAAGGAGGAAGTGCCGAATTTACCAAATCTGCTTTTAAATTTAAAGACAGACAAATCTATTTAGCTAAATGCACAGAACCTTTACCTATTCGGTGGTCAAGACAAATCCCAGAAAGCTGTGAACCAAGCACAGTAACAGTCAGATTACATCCTTCTGGACGTTGGCATATCTCAATTAGATTTGATGACCCAACGATTAAGCCTTTACCAGTAACAGATAAAGCCATTGGAATTGACTTAGGAATTAGTAGCCTAGTAATTACCAGCGATGGCGATAAAGTATCTAATCCTAAGCACTTTAAAAAGCATTATCGGAGACTGCGAAAAGCATCGAAAAGCCTTTCTAGAAAACAGAAAGGCTCAAAAAATCGGGAAAAAGCAAGAATCAAAGTAGCCAGAATTCACGCTCAAATCACCGATAGTAGAAAAGACCATCTACATAAGCTAACCACTCAATTAGTTCGTGAAAACCAAACGATTGTAGTTGAGAATTTAGCCGTCAAGAATATGGTCAAAAACCCGAAATTATCTCAGGCAATATCTGACGTTAGTTGGGGAGAAATCACTAGACAATTAGCCTATAAATGCCGTTGGTATGGGAGAAATTACATCGAAATAGATAGATGGTTTCCTAGCTCTAAAAGATGTAGTAATTGCGGGTATATTGCTGAGAAAATGCCGTTAAATGTTCGAGAGTGGGACTGTCCAGACTGTGGGATTCACCATGACCGAGATGTTAACGCAAGTAAAAACATTTTGGCCGCAGGGCTTGCGGTGTCAGTCTGTAGAGCGACCATAAGACCAGAACAGAGTAAATCTGTTAAGGCAGGTGCGGAACCCCGCAAGGGAAAGAAGCAGAAACCTAAATCGTGAGGTTTGGGAATCACCGTCCGTTTACGGCGGTGAGGATGTCAACAGTCCATTTGGCACGGAACAAATCTGTCAATGCTAAACGCATCAAAAAATCCCGTAGAGGAGCTGCATATAAAACACACGCGTCGAATAATGCAGTGAAGTTGCTCACAATCAATAGCCTATGTCCAACTCTTGTGCTTCGCGTGTGAGTTCTTCAAGAGTTTGTAATCTTTTCTGGTCTATGTCATGCTTATAGGTCATGAGGTCGTCAAATCGAATCCGGCGATGAGTTCCCACTTTTCGGTATGGAATCTGGCCATCATCAATCAGACTGATCAGGAATGGACGTGATACATTCAAGAGGTCTGCTGCTTGTTGTGTCGTTAACTCAGCATATACAGGCATCAAAGTAACTGCATTGCCACGAGCCATTTGCGTCAGAATATCAGTTAAAAGGCGAAATGCAGACATCGGAATAACAACCACTTCTTCTGGCTCATTATCCGCCTGCACACGCAGTCTGAAGTCAGGCAAGTGGTTTCCAACAGGGCGTTTGCTTAGAAATCTTGAAAGCTGACGGCTTGACTCACGCGCAAGCTCTGTATCTGCCGCAGTCGGTGCAATTGTCTCTTGAAAATCAGCGATTCCAGTAGCCATTGTCTTGTCCCGCTCATACTGTTGATTGAACTCTTGTCCAGAGTTACTACGGCCTAGTGTAGCCCACATACGAAATAAATGCAACAAACGCAACAAACGAAAAGTATGTTTTTGTCACAACTTGCTCAGCAGCCGTGGGGTGCGTTCCCTAAAGTGGCTCCTACTGCTCCACTGATCGATTTTTGGGGAACGCACCATGCAGATTGATTGCAGCTGTGGGTTTAAGTGCGATGGCGAAGGCACTGGGTAGCAGTACGCTGATCTTGTCGGTTGGGTTGGCGGCTGTTACCCAACACCCTCAAAACCAAGATTAAATGCAGTAGGATAGACGTTGGATAGATTTTCTAGATTGCCGTGAGTGAAAGCGTCTATATTGAAACAAGTATTTTTGGGCATTTAACCGCCAGACCCACTGACAATCTGATCGTTGCTGCTAATATCAAGATCACCCAAGATTGGTGGAACGAACATAGTAGCTCATTTACGCTTTACGCATCAGAGATCGTTGAAGATGAGGCAGCTAAGGGAGATCCGATAATCGCCGCTCAACGGTTAAACTTGTTACAATCCCTAATGCTTCTCGAACTTACAGAAGATGCGTTTGAACTTTCGCAAGCGTTTCTGACTCAAAGCAATCTGCCCAAAGGCATCTAACGACGCTTTACATATGGCATTAGCAACCGTCTATAACTTAGATTATTTGGTAACATGGAACTGCAAGCACATGGCAAATGCCCAAATTCAGCGTAAGCTGGCTCAGATTAGTTCTGATCTCGGATATATATTGCCAGTTATTTGCACTCCTTATGAGCTTATTGGATATAACTTAGAGGTCTAGTCATGTATAAAAATGAAATTCTCGATGAAATTCACAAGTATAGAGAAGAATACGCTCAATCGTTTCAATATGACTTAAGAGCTATTTTTAATGACTTAAAGCAGAAGCAACTGGCTCATAAAGATAGATTAGTTAGGTTGCCAATTAAGCGAGCGTCTAACAAATCACTGCACCCAACCGCTGGCTAAAGCATTCAATGGAACCGCTAAATCTATAGTGCGATGGCGAAGGCACTGCGTAGCAGTACGCTGATCCTGTCGGTTGGGTTGACAGAAAAAATCCAACTGTGATCTTTGACTTCATTCCAATTTGTGCGGACTGTATTCAGGTGTTACCTGCTGTGATACCCAGCAAGTGAGCCTGTTTGCTGAGTTGAGGAGTAAAATAGGGAAAGTCTTAATCTAAGATTTAGCAATGGATAGAAGCATTATAGAACGGCAATCGCTACTTGAAGCAGTCAAGGCTCTCCCTGATGAGGCCTTAGTGGAACTGTCTAATTTTCTTGACTATCTTCACTATAAAGCAGCCCATCAAAGAGAACTGACCACTCACTCTTCTAGTTTTCTGCTTGCAGTTGCAGGTTTAGGCAACTCTGGTCAACAGGATATTTCAGAACGTGATGAAGAGATTCTAGGCAATGAGATTGATCCGGTGTATGGCTGGAATCTTAAACCAAGCAATTCAGTATGACAGCAATCCTCGACACCAGTTTTTTGTTTGCTTTAACTGATCAGGGAGATCGCAATCATCAACGGGTGTTGGCTATTGCTCAAAGCGTGAATGAGCCATTGGTTCTACCTGTCGTTGTCTTGCCTGAGAGCTGCTATCTGATTGCATCAAGATTGGGACACCAAGCAATGCGCCGTTTTGTCTCCAGTATGAGACCTGATACGGTTCAAGTTGAACCTGTAATCCCAGAAGACTTGGTACGAGTGCATGAGATATTGGAACAATATGCTGACAATCAGCTTGACTTTACGGATGCAGCGATCGTTGCCATAGCTGAAAGGCTCGCTATTACTCGCGTTTATACGCTCGATCGTCGAGATTTTTCGATCATTCGTCCAAGTCACTGCGATTACTTTGAGTTATTCCCTTGAACCGTCAGCTAACACTGCGTGGCAGCGGACAGGCGAAAGCTGCTGGTGCTGAGTTTGAGTTCATCTACCGCCGCTGCACTTCACCGTTAGCCATCGTTGTAGGGTGTGTTCCCTAATGTGGCTCCTACTGATCCGGCGATCAATTTTTGGGGAACGCACCATGCAGATTGATTGCAGCTGTGGGTTTAAGTGCGATGGCGCACCTAAAAATGAGCGAATTTCTTGACAAATGAAGTTAAATATGGTAGTCAATCCCTCCAAAATTCGCTCCCAGTATGGCATCGTTTCTCATAAAGATGAAGTATAACTTAATTTTGTATCGGCCACCCTGTGAGATTTTCAAAACATCTGAGAACGCCTATAGCGGTGTGCAGTCGTATGAGGTACAGTGTCACGAGCTATAAACCATGCTAGGCAAAGCTTGGTTTGTATCTCACTCAGGCGCTTACCGCTATAGTTCTGGTTACTTTTGGGTAAGTGCTATAGTATAGTTAGGTTTTGACATGGTTTTTCTAATGAAAAATAAAGCCATTATTCTGCTGGGGGCCGTTGCCGCTCTTGGACTGGCTGCCACCTCAACTTTACTTCTGACACGTCCATCTGGAAATTCTCCAGATTCCGCCTCTGCTCAATTTTCTCCCAACGGCATGGGTATGATGCATCATATGCAGGTCAGTAGCGAGTTTAACTACCTTGCCCAAATGATTCCTCACCATCAGGAGGCAATCGATACGGCGTTGTCAGATTAGAATATGAAAGATGCAATGCAATCCTTGCTATCAAAGTAATTTCAGTTCCAAGCTGATTCTGAACATCTTTCAATTTGACAACGCCGCAGTTTTCCCACTTGTTTGACCCAATCGATAATGGTTGTTCGTGAGACCCCTGTCATTCTCTCAATGCCTCGAAATCCCATGCCATTTACATACATTTTCAGACAGGTGCGCTTAACATCATCGCTATAGCCCTTGATTTCATAGCTATCGATGAACTGACACCACAGTTTACACATATATAGTTTTGTTTTTGACCACGATGACCATTTTTATTGATGTGGTCACTTTTACATTCTCGACATTTCATCGTTTTTTTTTCTTTCTGGCGTTGCTGATTTGAGATATGAATCTTCTCTTGTGGGATTTTTAAAACCTAGACCCAAACTAACTTTTGGATACGATGCACAGTTGGCATTCATACCTTGATTCAGCAACCCCTTTTTTTCCTTCATTGAGTTTCTATCTATTTTGCCTTCTCATCTCTTTATCTGACAACGCCACGATTACTCGTTATGCCTATGATCGAGTCAGAGAAGGTCAGCCCATGCTAGGGGTGATCGAAATCAGCACAGATGCTCCCATTGGTCAGGTGATTGAGGATATGCTTGTATTGCTAGAGTGCAGTCAGGAGGGCGAGTTGTAAGGACAAGTTCATGATCTCCCCTGGCGAGGCGGTCTAGCAACGCCCATGCAGCCCATCGTGGCTGAGTTCAACCGTTATCGAGAAAAATAATTAAATAGGGTTTGCTGAATAATGGTAAAACCCTTTTAAAATAAGGCTTTTGACCTGTTAAAATCCGATGTTCATGCTGCGAAAATCGGATTGGGACTCTCAAAAACCTTGCATTATCCTTGTTTTAGTACAAAATTGGTACAAAAAGAGAGGGCAACAAAGGCTGAAACTCCCGACTCCTGACTCCTTAACCCCACCAAAAAACTTTTTCAGCACACCCTAAATACCGTCAAATTCCCCCAAAACTTTCACTTCTGGTTCTAACCATAGGGACCAGCGATCGAACACTTGTTCCTGCACATGACGAATTAAACGCAGAATATCCGAGGCTTTTGCTGAACCAATATTCAGGATAAAATTAGCGTGTAATTCTGATACTTGCGCCCCACCAATTTGATAACCTTTTAATCCCATTTCCTCAATTAAAGCCCCGGCATATTGTGGTTTAGGATTGCGGAAAACACTACCACAACTGGGACGATCATAGGGTTGGGTACTTTTGCGATGGCGTAAATTATGGGTAGTAATTGCCATTATTTCCTCGCGATTATCGGTAGCTTCTAACTGAAATGTGGCCTCAATAACTAAACGTTGATCCCCTTGCAGAGAAGAACTGCGATAACTATAATTTAAATCTTCTTTGCTTAAAGTTTCTAACTGACCATCGGCATTTAATACCAGCGCCCGCACTAATCGATCCGCCACACAGGAGGTATGCGCCCCCGCATTCATCACCACAGCACCCCCCACCGTACCGGGGATACCCACCGCCCATTCTAAGCCCCTCCAGCCCCTTTTTGCCGCTCTCCAAGCTATTTTTGGCAGGGGTTCCCCCGCCGCTGCTGTAATCGTAGCAGTTTCGGCATCAAAACAACTCGATCGCAGATGGCGAGTATTGAGGACAAGTCCGGGTAAACCTCGATCGCTGATTAGTAAATTTGAACCAGCCCCCAAAACAGTTAAGGGTAAATCTTGCGATTGCCACCAAGCGAACACTTCTCTTAATTCCTCTAGATTAACTGGTTCGGCATACCATTGCGCTCTTCCCCCCACCCGGTAGGAAGTGAAATCAGCTAGAGAAACAGAGGTTTTAATCATAGGGTTTTAGGGGTTGGAAATTATAAATTATGAATTATGAATTATAACTTGGGGGTTGGGGAGCAGGGTTTTAGGGGTTGGAAATTATAAATTATGAATTATAAATTATGAATTGGGGGTTGGGGAGCAGGGTTTTAGGGGTTGGAAATTATAAATTATGAATTATAAATTATGAATTGGGGGTTGGGGAGATGGGGAGCAGAACGTAGGTTGGGTTGAAGCATGAAACCCAACGATCATCTTACGCTGCCGCTAACCCATCCTACAAATAATTGTGCCTCCCTACTTATTTAATACTGCTCACTTAAAAACTCAAATCTGATAACTGATAACTGATAACTGAATCTATACTCTAACCGCTAATTGTTCGCGGTAAAGAGAGAGCATTTCGGGGATAACTTGATTGAGATTGCCAGCGCCGAGGAACAGAGCTAGATCGCCGGGTTGGAGAATTTCTAGCAGGAATTGACCTAAAGAACTCAATTCGGGGTGATAGTAGGCGTTTTTATGGTGTTTTTTCACCTGTTCGGCCACTTGCTGCCCAGTGACGTGATTGATATTCACTTCCCCGGCACTATAAATATCCGTTAAGACTACCACATCGGCGGAACTGAAAGCGGAGCCAAATTCCTCTAAAAAGGTAGTGGTGCGACTGTAGCGATGGGGTTGGAAAATAGCGATCGAACGTTGGTACTGTTTGCCTTCTACCTTTAATTTTGCCGCTGCTAACGTGGCTAACAATTCGCTAGGATGGTGGGCATAATCATCGATAAAAGTAATGCCGTTTGCTTCTCCCTTGTGTTCAAAACGGCGTTTTGCTCCGGCAAAAGTAGCGATCGCATCGGCAATAACAGCAAATTCTAAACCGAGATAACGTCCGATGGCCACCACTGCCAAAGCATTGCTAATATTATGTTGCCCCGGGATTTTCACTTCCATTTGTCCCAGATAACTGCCTTTTTCCCAGACGGAAGCTTTCATCATTCCCTGTTCATAGATAATCTCGCTGACGGTGTAATCGGCACCTTTTTCGGGATCGAGACTATAACTAATCGTCGGACGGAAATGCTCGGCGATCGTGTCACAATCTAAACAAGCGACTAAAATCTGGCACTGATTGGCAAATTCATGGAAAGTATCGATAACTTCGCTTAAATTCTGGTAATGATCGGGGTGATCTAGCTCAATATTAGTGATTATACCGATTTTCGGGGCGTGTTTGGTTAGGGAACCATCGGACTCATCGGCCTCTGCCACTAAAAAACGACCTTGACCAAGACGAGCGTTACCTTCCCAAGCGTCCACCTCACCACCGACAATGATCGTGGGGTCTAATCCCGCTTCTAACAAAACGTAACCGATTAAGCTGCTAGTGGTGGTTTTTCCGTGGGTGCCAGCAACGGCGATACTGTCGTAATCAGCGATTAAAGCCGCTAAAACGTCGCTACGGTGAAAAATTGGGTATCCTAAGTCTCTGGCCGCTCGATATTCCTTGTTATGGTCATTAATCGCCGTGGAGCAGATTACTTGCGGAACCGTTTGGCTACTGTTTTGAGGGCCAGGAGAATGAAATAAAGCTAAATTATTTGCCTCTTGACGGTGGAAAATCTGCGCTCCCGCTCCCTGTAGCCGTTGGGTGATATGAGTAGGACGTAAATCGGAGCCAGACACAGGTAAATTGCGCTTGGCTAGGATATAAGCGAGGGCTGACATCCCAATACCGCCAATACCGATAAAATGGAAAGGTTGGCCGTTAAAATTAACTTTTTTCACTGTTTTCACTCCTCAGACCCACAATTATATAAGTTTTAAACTCGATCAGTAGTAAAGTCAACCTCATGATAGGGGCATTTGACCAGAATTCCAAAGTGTTGCCCAGTCACCTTGCAAAATCCTTGACGCAGAATTAAAATTTTTTCTCCCAATTCCTTTTTTTTACTGAGCTTTGCCAAACGTCCCAAGAATCGGTAAAACCCTACACCACAGGCTGCCCCCACGAACCTAATTAGGGCAGCCATTCCAGTAAAATTCCCACAGAGCTATCTTTACGAGCGCGGGAATTTTGGGCTTGAATATCGGCAGCTAAACGTAAATTAGAGGTAATCGCATAACCAACCGAAAAAGTAGTCAATCCCACCTCGTTGTCACCACCCGGGGAGATAAAACTCTGACTAACGGTGATATCTGCCGCCCCCGTGCGAGAAAGGGCTAATTTGAGCTTTAATCCTAAGTTAAGCCCATCGGTGCTGTAATTTCCTGTTTGAATGTAACGATAGCCCACCATGGGAGCTAGATTGACATAATCACCCAAAGGGAGGAGATAGTATTGTAAATTTCCTCCTATTGCCGTCCTTTTGCCGTTAAAAGCTGTCTGATAATCGCCGCTTAGGGTTAAACTGGTTTGACCGAAAAACACATCTTCTACCCCCAAAATCACGCCACTGGAATTATCCCTAGAAGGAAACTCTGCATATCCCAAGCGGATACGAGTGCGAAAACTAGGATCGCGGCGAATATCTTCGGCGATATCGGGTATTTTTTCTAACCAACGTTCTAAAACCGGGCTTTCCTGCCGAATTTCTGGGTCTAAGTCTAAATCCGTTTCTGCCCACACAGCACCACTCGCCCCCCATAATAAACCAAGAGCGATCGCATTTACAGAACAGCAAGAGAGCTTAAACATGATCTGCATTATAATCAAAAAAGATTCAGATTCCCCGCTATTCTTGAGAGGACGGGGGCAGTAGGAGCAGCCATAGTGGTTAGAATATTAAAACTTTCGCAATTAAGTGGCGCGGAACGGGCAAAACTTCAGAAAAGAGCCGAGTTAGATATTGATAACGCCCTCAAAGTCGCTCAAACGGTGATAGAAACCATCCGCGAGCGGGGGGATGCCGGCGTTGTGGACTATGTGCGGCGTTTTGACTACGAAGGTGCGACGGTAGAAAATATCAAAGTCAGCGAGGCAGAATTTGAGCAGGCTTTTCAGTTAATTGAACCAGAAGTAAAAACCGCCATTGAACAGGCTTTCCGGAATATTCAAGAGGTACATCGTCGCCAAATGCCGGAAGAAATACAACTGGCAGAAATTGAAGCCGGTGTCTTTGCTGGCGAAAAAATCTCTCCTATCCCCAATGTGGGTTTATACGTTCCCCGGGGCCGCGGCGCTTTTCCTTCGATGATGTTAATGTTAGCCATACCAGCAATGGTGGCAGGAGTGGAAAGAGTTGTCGTTTGCACTCCCCCCGATAAACAGGGCAACGTGGAACCGGTTTCTCTGGTGGCGGCACGCATGGCTGGAGTCACAGAAATTTATAAGTTAGGGGGCGTACAAGCGATCGCTGCTTTAGCTTTGGGAACAAAAAATATCAAAAGGGTTGACAAAATTACCGGTCCATGCAGCGTCTATGGGGCGGCGGCCAAACGGTTACTATTCGGCACTGTGGATGTGGGTTTACCAGCAGGTCCAAGTGAGTCGATAGTTTTGGCCGATGAGTCCACCGATGCCCGTTTAGCGGCCTTGGATTTATTAATTGAAGCGGAACACGGGGCGGATTCGGCGGCTTTATTAGTCACCCACAGTGAACAGGTGGCGATCGCTGCTAGTGAATACGCTCAGGAATACCTGCAAAAACTCCCGGATTGGCGACGGGAATTTTGCGAGGCTGGTTTAGCCGCCTATGGGGGCATAATTTTAACCGATAGTTTGCAGCAATCCCTCGATTTCGTCAATGAGTACGCCCCGGAACATCTAGAGCTTTTAGTTAGTAATCCTTTTGCCATTCTGGGCAAGATTAAAAATGCCGGAGAAATTCTCCTGGGCAATCATACTCCTTCCTCTATGGCTACCTACGCCATCGGGGTAAATGCTGTGCTGCCGACGGGAAGTTTTGCCCGTTCCTATTCGGCGGTTTCGGTTTATGATTTTCTCAAGCGCTCTACTTTGGCTTATGTCACCCCTGAAGGCTTTGAAAAGTTAAAAGAAACCACGAAAACTTTAGCCGAGTACGAGGGTTTTCCTGCTCATAAATTGGCAATTCAACAAAGGGAAATTTTACTCTAAATAGGGTCTGCTGAAAAAGTTTTTCCTGGGGGTAGGAGTCAGGAGTCAGGAGTCAGGAGTCAGGAGTCAGGAGTTTTAGGCTTTGTTGCCCTTGTTTTTTGTACCAAGCGATGTACTACAAGAAGGATAATGCAAGGTTTTTGAAAGTCCCAATCCTATTTTCTTGCACTAACATCCGACTTTAACAGGTCAAAAGCTTTATTTTAAAAGGGTTTTACCATTATTCAGCAAACCCTATCTAAATTACTCGTTGAGACTGTCTATGAGATGGGATCGGGGGTTGGGGAAATGGGGAAATGGGGAATTTCAACTAAAACCCCAAAACCCTAAAACCCCAATACCTATCTCCTATATCTTATCTCCTGATACTAAATCCAGTTATTAAAAACTGATTATTTATTC
>NZ_JADEXY010000272.1 GCF_015206885.1 Microcystis aeruginosa LEGE 91341
GAAGAAGGATTTGGGAAAAGCTTATTAGACAAACTGCGCTATTTACAGAGTTTCATGTGTCAACATATTAGCTATGTACACTGGTTCCGGAGGATTGTCTATTCAACTTAAAATTTGATGTTATAGGAGTATTATGCTTGTCAATGTAAAGTTTTATTACAGGATTCAACGTTTCTGATCGGAGACAACTAAAGATGAATTATCCAATTATTATTTATCCCTGTGAAGAAGGCGGTTTTGTCGCTGAAATTCCAGCACTATCTGGCTGTTTGGCTCAGGGTGAAACCTTAGAAGAAACCCTACAAGAATTACTGATGGTAAAAGATTTATGGTTAGAAACAGCCAAAAAATATAATCAAAAACTTCCCAACTTAGAAACAGAGATAGCGAAAATCAAAGCATTAAGCACTGTATAGAACATTTTTGGGGGAATTGCGAGGCTCTCCTAGGTTTGGTGGGTAAAATGTATTCTAAGATACACTCCTCCTGGCGAGGGGGTGGAACGAACCACAAAGACACAAAGGACACAAAGATCGATCATTATAGTGAGTTAAACTTATCACACAGAACCTAGAAGAGCCTTTATGGCTCTTCGGGACTTGGTATGGTTCGATAGGGGAGCATAAATCGACTCAATCCTTATCTGGCAAAAGATTTAATTGATTAGTTCGCTTCAGATCGCAAACAATTGACAAAAATTGCGGCAATGTCTGTCTCTATAAAGGTTTCATTCCTTATAACCCCGTCCATTGCATAAGACAAACCGAAGAACCAAAAATTGTTACACTATATGTTACCAGTAAACTTAGAAAATATAGGCAGCTATCAAATGAAAGCTAAATATGATGCTGAAGTTGACGTTTTAACAATTACCTGGCATGACACACCCGTAGAAGAAAGTGACGCAATCAGTCCGGGGGTTATTCTTGACTATGATCAAGCAGGTAATGTAATCGGGATTGAAATTCTTAATGCTTCTCGAAAAATCGAGAATTTTTCTCCGAATGTGCAGGTAGCTATTTCTTCTCGATAAAGGTGATCGCTGATCCTGTAGTGCGATCGCCGACCTGTAGCGACTGTCTTGATTGTCAAGGGGTAACTCAAAAAACAATCAAGGAGTTGCTGTCGAACCTAAAATCTCAAGCCAGAAAAAAGCGCAGCAAAAACTAAGTCGCTCAGGTTAAACCAAAGCAAGC
>NZ_JADEXY010000046.1 GCF_015206885.1 Microcystis aeruginosa LEGE 91341
GTGGGGAGGAGAGTTTTGGAGTGATGGATATTACGCAAGTACGGTAGGAAAGCATGGGGATGAAGGTATGATAGCGAGATATGTAAAAGAACAAGATAAAGAATACCTGCAGCTACACCAAAATCTACAATTGAGTCTATTTTGATTCTGATACCCCGTCCGCTTGCGGCGGGGTAGTTCATTTTAATTATAACGAGCTACTTAATTAGTGAGAGGATCGAATTGAAAACATTTAAAACCATATTACTGGTTCCTAACCGATCGCCTGCACCTGATGGATTGCTTCTGGGGTAAAACTGATGCTATACTCAGCTTCTAGGACTTTTTCGCCCGTTACTGTGATTTTATCGGGAAATTCAGCACTAGGAGTCCGAGGAACTGGTTTTCGGAGTTGACTAACCAATGCTGCTGTCTCATAAATTCCCCTGAATTTTTTCCCAGACAAAGTTAAGAAAGATACTTTTTCCCATCATCGATTATCCCGTCTGCTTTTAAGGTGGCTAACGCTACCATATAGGAAAAGTGCCAAGTAAAAAATTATGATAATTTCGATAATTACCAGAGAATCAGAGGGGAGAGAACGGTGATAAAATTAGCTAATTGACTCCCCTAACTTAAATACCCAATAACCGCTCACTGAAAATATGGCTGACTTTTTTAACACCTATGGTTTTTTAATTGTTTCAATGGTATTTGGAGCCATTTTAGGCATTTCAATTTATCTGCCCTTAATGGCTGGTCAATTATCCTTAGCAACCCCCGGTTTTTACGCTTTAGGTGGTTATGTGGCCGCCATTCTTTCCACGAAAGTTTTTACTAATACTGGTGGCAATTATCCCCTGGGTTTGGTCTTTTTAGAAATGTTAATTGCTGGCATTATTGCGGGAATATTAGCCATAGTTTTAGGTATTCCTGTTCTCCGTTTGCGAGGGATTTATTTAGCTATTGCCACGATCGCTTGGGTAGAAATTTTGAGAATTATTGCCCTTAATCTCGATATAACTGGCGGTGCGGTTGGTATTTTCGCCATTCCCCAACCTTTCACTACTCAATTAGCCTACCTTTGGCTGGCTTTGCCCCTCTTATTCCTAACTATGCTGTTTCTCTACCGTTTAGAAAACATCAAAATTGGTCGGGCATTTAATGCCATTCGTGCCGATGAATTGGCGGCTGCGGCCATGGGAATTAATCCCACCTATCACAAAGTTTTATCCTTCACTTTCGGGGCGGTTTTAGCGGCAGTTGTCGGAGCGGTAAGCGCCCATTTTCTCAATACTTGGAATTCCCGTCAAGGAACTTTTGATGCCAGTATTATTTTCTTGGCTTTCGTTTTAATTGGTGGTTCAAGAACTTTTGTCGGTCCAGTGGTGGGAGGCATTGTTTTAACTGCTTTGCCCGAAGTTTTACGCGCTCTCGGCGGTGTGAATGGGTTACCAATTTGGTTAGGGAATTTCTTGCGCGATGGTCGTTTGATTATCTTTGGAATTTTAATTGTTTTGGGAACTATTTTTTATCCCCAAGGCTTAATTACACCTGAATTAATCAAAAAACTAATGCCTTTTAAAAGACGTTCCTCTCTTAGTCAAGTTGATTCCTAATTACAGTGATCAGTGATCAGTTATCAGATTTTAGTTTTCAGGTAGTTGATTACTGTTTACTGTTCACAGCAAAAAACTCCCCAGTCTCTACTCCTGTCCCCTAACCCACCCTGCTGATACGGATATCCCCCTTCCGGCTAATGTAAAGAAAACGTTACAGTAACAAGTAAAGCCCAGTAGCCAGGAAGCCGTCGATCATGTTTGAATACTTTAACCAGAAAGCTATCAAAGCGGTGATGTTCGCCCAAGAGGAAGCCCGTCGTACCGGTCACAGTGTCGTCGGTACGGAGCATTTACTGTTAGGATTGATAGGAGAAGCCACCGCCGCCGCAGCCTTAATTCTCAAGGATTTAAAAGTCACCCTGCACGAAAGTCGCCGCGTAATTGAAGGAATGACCGGCCGCGGCAGCGGTTACAGTCCCGTTAATATCCCTTTTACCCCGAAAGCGAAAAAGATGTTCGAGCAAGCATTTCAGGAAGCTCGACAATTAGGGGAACAGGCGATCGCACCTGAACATTTATTACTTGCTATCACCGCCGATCCCGAATCCCTAGCCGCTAAAGTTTTAATTATGCAGGGTGTTGATCTCCTGCAACTTCGCGCCCTTTTACTGAAAAGTGCTGGGGAAAAAGTCGCTAGTGGTCGCTTCACGGCAAGCAGTGACTATGAAGACCAGAAAAATGCTCCCCAAGGCGGTATTTTAGCCCAATATAGTCGCAATTTAAGCCAAGAAGTCAAAAATGGCAAAATCGACCCTGTAATCGGTAGAGAGCCAGAAATCCAGCGAGTTATCCAAATTTTGGGCCGTCGCAGCAAGAATAACCCGATTTTACTCGGTGAGCCGGGGGTGGGCAAAACAGCGATCGCTGAAGGGTTAGCACAACGCATCCATAATGGCGATATTCCCGAACTTTTGCGGGATAAACAGGTAATTGCCCTCGATATGGGGTCTTTACTGGCGGGAACCCGTTTTCGCGGCGATTTTGAGGAACGTTTAAAGGGTGTTGTAGAGGAAGTTCGCAAATCGGGCAGTATTATCCTGTTTATCGATGAAATTCACACTCTTGTGGGTGCCGGTAGCATGGGAGGAGCCATGGATGCTTCTAACTTGCTTAAACCTGCTTTAGCTCGCGGTGAGTTACAGTGTTTAGGGGCCACCACTCTCGATGAGTATAAACAGCATATTGAGCGAGATGCGGCTCTAGAAAGACGTTTTCAGCCAGTTATGGTGGGAGAACCGACTAAAGAGCAAGCGATCGAGATTTTACGCGGTTTAAAAGCTACCTACGAGGATTTCCATCAGGTAAAATACGATCAAAAAGCGATCGAAGCTGCCGTTAATCTATCCTCTCGCTATATCAATGATCGCTTTTTACCGGACAAAGCGATCGATCTTCTCGATGAAGCAGGATCCCGCACCCATCTACGCTATTCCCTACAAAGTAAAAGTCCCGCAGAGGTTAACGAAGAATCACCCCTAATTAACCCCGAATCTTTAATTCCGGTGGTAGATGCGGAGGAAATTGCCCAAATTGTTGCCGCTTGGACAGGTATTCCCGTTACCCAATTAACTGAAACTGAGTCGGAATCGCTCTTAAATCTGGAATATCAACTGCACGAGCGGATTATTGGTCAACAGGAGGCAGTAAATGCCGTTTCTCGTGCTATTCGTCGAGCGCGAGTAAATTTAAAGAATCCTAACCGTCCGATTGCCTCGTTTATTTTTGCCGGTCCCACGGGAGTGGGTAAAACTGAATTAACGAAAGCCTTAGCTAAGTTACTCTTTGGCTCGGAATCCAGTATGATTCGCCTAGATATGTCGGAATTTATGGAATCCCACACGGTTTCTAAGTTAATTGGTGCGCCTCCCGGATACATCGGTTACAATGAAGGCGGTCAGTTAACGGAAGCTGTGCGTCGTCAACCCTATAGAGTGGTTTTGTTTGACGAAATCGAGAAAGCACATCCCGATGTTTTTAATCTTCTGCTGCAACTGTTAGAAGATGGTCGTTTGACCGATTCCCAAGGTCGTCGGGTGGACTTTAAGAATACCCTAATTATCATGACCTCGAATATTGGCTCAAAAGTCATCGAAAAAGGCGGTAATAGCTTAGGATTCGAGATGGCTGACGATTTGGCTCAATCGCGTTACCAACAGATTTCTAATCGGGTGACAGACGAGTTAAAACAATATTTCCGTCCCGAATTTCTCAACCGTCTCGATGAAATCATTGTTTTCCGACAGTTAACTCGCGAAGAAGTTACCCAGATTGCCGATATTCTGATCGCAGATATAGCCAAACAATTGGCAGAAAAAGGCATTTCTGTGGAAGTTACCGCCGCTTTTAAGGATTTGGTCATCAATGAGGGTTATGATCCTAGCTACGGTGCGCGGCCTTTACGTCGTGCTTTAACTCGACGCTTAGAGGATAGTTTAGCCGAGGCGATGTTATCGGGAAAAGTCAATTCTGGAGACCATGCGCTATTAGATGTAACTGCTGAAGCTGTGGTGACAGTCTCTAGTCATCGGCGCTCCGAGCAGAGCGATATTCTCTCGCAATTACAGTTACAACCGGTGGGTTAATCCGCTCAAAAATTGCTTTTTTTCGGGGTTGAAAAATTTTCAACCCCCATTTTTATCATCCGGGAAAAATAACTTCTAGGGGAGCGGGAATCATCTCGCTACGAAAGTCCAGAATCTGAACTAGGATTAGATAGGCAACGGCGATTAAAATCGAAATCGCTCCCGTGATAATGGCGATAATTTTAGCAGAATTCATATAGTTAAACGTTAATTTCCTGAGATTGCCGCAAAAGCTACCGAAATTTATTCTCATCTACGATTGCGAGCCTAAACAATTCAAACTGAAGATATCTTACAGCACAATTCTCCCGGACAGTTGAGAGAAGGGAGTGCATCTCGGTAAAGCTGTCCCTTGAAAATTTGACAGGAGATAGTGCTTGCAGCTCAAGACATAGACTAAACTCTATGGTCAAGCTTTAAATTGTTTTTTATTTGAATCTATACAACCAGCAAAACCCTTGCTATAATCGACAATATATGGTATTAGTCCAATTCCATCCACGGCATCGGCATCCCCAAAGTTGATCAACCTCGCTTTGTTTTAAGGTAGGCTAAGGCCTGCCTTACTTTTTTGGGTTGGGAAGCACTGGAGTTGGGGGAAAAGGGGAAAATGGGTCATTAAAGCTTAATTATCAGGAAAAAGCCCTGATCGTGTCTAAATTCTAGCTTTCTTTCGGGGCAAGCTTTCGGGTGATCAATAACTAACAGAAACTAAATTTTCGAGTTGTTGTTAGAAAATAGGCGAGCGCTCGCTTATAAAATAAGAGTTTCAGCACTTATGTGTTGACAGGGATTTTCCGAGATAGAAGAGCGATAAGATTTTTATTCACCTATGATAAATCTATGGTCTAAAATAATCATAAGGAGACAACATCACTCAATTTAAACTACTGACAGGAGAAGGAAAAGTCGGGACATACGGCGACTTGTTAAAATTAGGTCGTAGAGGAGATAACTTAACCCCCCATCATCTACCATCCAATGCGTATATGAAAGCGAAAATCAACGGTTACACAACTAATCAAGGAATTGCTATCATGATGGAACACTTATCCCCCGGAAAAGGAGGTCGTCATCGTCAAACCTTATCTTATGGTAAAAGTCCAGACTTAACCCTTTCCCCTCGACAAACCTTAGCACAAGAAGTTTGGGATATTCGCTCAATTTATCTAAGTCAAGGATTATATAATGCAGATATCAGGAAGGGATTACAAGAACTCATTCAACTTAATAAAACTACCTGGTCAACCTTTTTTGATTAAGGAGCAACAACCCCATGAATTTAATAAAAATCCTACAAGAGAATCGCTTAATGAAAACATCCCAAGAAATTAACTTATTTGAGGAAACATTAGAAAAACTTGCCAAATATCCTGATGATAAACATTTAAAAGACTTACATCTTATCCTAGATGATAACTGTGAACATCCTGAAATTATGTTTAGTTTAGTGCATTTTTTAGAAGATTTTGACCCCCAACAACAAATACAAGCTTTTATTGAAGTGATTCCTCAATTAATGATAACTGCACCAGAATGGACAAAAATCATTCACTATCGAATGATTAATGATGAATCTGCTGTTAAAATTTATCAGAATAGTCTGGAATTAGCCAATCAAAAAACACCTCATTTTTTGTATCAACTTTTACTAGAAAGCGTCAAAAATCAGATTAATTCATCCTCAGAGGTCATCTTAAACTAAATTTTTGTATGACTTATAGAAATTAAAATGATATTTTTATATCTGTAATCCCTTAAAAAAGGTCGCTTTTTCTGGCATTTGTTCAACCTTAATTAATTTAATTTGATACCCAGCGACTTCCCCCAACCCCCCAAAAGCTTGGATTGAGTAATAAAATCAAAAGTAAACGCCAATTTTAAAAGAGAGTTTCCCCTTAAAAATCCCAACCTATATCTTGAGCAGTTAAACCCTCGACACTGTGGCCATCTTCTCCTTGAGACATGAGGTGACGTTCAATTAAAGGCAAACCCCTGTGTTTGTCAAGCAGGGAGTGGGAAGCGGGGAGTGGGAAGCGGGAAGTGGGGGGAACAAATAAAATAATCTCCCGTCTCCGAGTCTCCTGACGACCGACTGCTGAGGGCTGATAGCGAAAATAACTGATCTGATCCCCTAGCGTGATAAGCTGAGTATTGGCTAATTTTACAAAAAATTAAGACTTTCCCCTTGTGGGAGTTATCAGCTAAAACCCAGAGTAGACATAAACAATGGTAGCGACAACAGAAACTAACGTTGGTAAAATCGTCCAGATCATCGGTCCTGTCATCGATGCCGAATTTCCCAGTGGCAACCTGCCCCGTATTTATAATGCCTTAACCGTAAAAGGAACTAACTCCGCCGGTCAAAATTTATCCGTTACTTGTGAAGTCCAACAGTTACTCGGTGACAACCAAGTGCGGGCCGTTGCCATGAGTACCACCGATGGTTTAGTGCGCGGTATGGATATCGTCGATACCGGCGCAGCGATTAGCGTTCCCGTGGGTAAATGCACCCTCGGTCGGATTTTTAACGTTCTTGGTGAACCCGTGGACGAAAAAGGACCGGTTAACGTCACCGAAACCTCTCCTATTCACCGTCCCGCTCCCAAATTAGTCGATCTTGAAGTAACACCGACGGTTTTTGAAACCGGGATCAAGGTAATTGACCTGCTCACCCCCTACCGTCAAGGTGGCAAAATCGGCCTCTTTGGGGGTGCTGGTGTGGGCAAAACCGTCATTATGATGGAATTAATCAACAATATCGCCATTCAACACGGTGGTGTCTCGGTTTTTGGCGGTGTGGGTGAAAGAACCCGCGAAGGAAACGACCTCTACAACGAGATGATCGAATCGAAGGTAATCAACGCTGATAACCCCGAAGAATCGAAAATCGCCCTCGTTTACGGTCAGATGAACGAACCCCCCGGAGCGAGAATGCGCGTCGGTCTCTCCGCTTTGACCATGGCCGAATATTTCCGCGATGTCAACAAGCAAGACGTACTCTTATTTGTCGATAATATCTTCCGTTTCGTGCAAGCGGGTTCGGAAGTATCGGCTCTCCTCGGTCGGATGCCTTCTGCGGTAGGATACCAACCCACCCTCGGCACTGATGTAGGCGACCTGCAAGAGCGGATCACCTCCACCAAAGAAGGATCGATCACTTCCATCCAAGCGGTCTATGTACCCGCAGATGACTTGACTGACCCCGCTCCTGCTACTACCTTCGCTCACTTGGACGGAACAACTGTACTATCCCGTGGTCTGGCTTCCAAAGGTATCTATCCGGCGGTAGATCCCCTCGGTTCCACCAGCACCATGCTCCAAGCTGATATCGTCGGTGATGAACACTACGGCACCGCTCGCGCCGTCCAATCTACCCTGCAACGCTATAAAGAGTTACAGGATATCATCGCTATTCTCGGTTTAGACGAATTATCGGAAGAAGATCGTCTCACCGTTGACCGCGCTCGCAAAATTGAGCGTTTCCTCTCGCAACCTTTCTTCGTGGCCGAAGTGTTCACCGGTTCTCCGGGTAAATACGTTACCCTCGCTGATACGATCAAAGGCTTCCAGATGATCCTTAAAGGTGAACTCGATAGCTTACCTGAACAAGCGTTCTATATGGTCGGCAGTATCGATGAAGCGATCGCTAAAGGCGCAAAACTCAAAAAAGGCTAATTAAAAGTCAGTAGTAACCGCGTTTAGCGGTTACTAAACCCAGAAATCTGCCAAAATTATCGTTATTATCACCAATGAGCATTACAGTACGGGTTATTACACCCGATCGCATTGTCTGGGATAACGTGGCTGAAGAAGTAATCCTACCCAGTTCCACAGGACAATTAGGTATTCTTAGCGGTCACGCTCCTTTATTAACGGCCCTGAATATTGGCGTAATGCGAATTCGACCGGGGAAAGACTGGGAAAATATCGCGGTTTTGGGCGGTTTTGCCGAAGTCGAAAATAATGAGATCAAAGTCCTCGTTAATGGGGCGGAATTAGGCTCAAAAATCGATAAGGAAAAAGCTCGCACCGAATACGAACAGGCCCAAACCCGTCTCGATGAAGCCAGTAAAGGGGATGACCGTCGCAAAACTATCCAAGCGCAACAATCATGGCGCAAAGCTCGCGCTAGATACCAGGCCGCTGGCGGTTTAGTATCGGTTTAAACCCAACCAAATTAAATTAAAGCAAAATCGGGCGGGTTTATATGAACCTACCCGATTCTTTTTCGGTTATCAGTTATCAGTTCTTCTACTGCTCGGTGATCAGTGAAAAAGTTTCCTGTTTTCCGTTGCCTAAAACTGGAGATTTTGTCGCTCCCCATTAAGATAACTGCTATAAATTAATTGCTACCACTAAAAACAACTTCGGGGAATTTTAACTGTGCATCGGCCATGGGGATTTGTCGGCCTTGATTGCGTAACTCTTGCCAAAAATTAATTACTTCTGTGGCTTTGTTGAGAACATCAACGCGATCGGACTCATCAATCCAGTGTTTTGCTTCTAACTCCTCTTGCAGTTGTTGCCAAGCATCATTGCGCGGCCAGAAAAAATAAGCGGTGAGGGGGCTAGTTCCTTTGCCGACCACCTGATCTACAGCGATCGCTACGTTCTGATCTAACCACAATACTTTTAAAATAAACTTTGATTCGGAACTGACTGTCATTGTTAATCGTTAATCGTACAATTTTCGATTATATCATCTTTTGACTCAATTTTCCGCAGTCAATTTTTAACTATTTTTTGCTGTTTTTTCGCCAATAACCGCTATGATTCCCGAAACAGACTCTTTAGCTTCTAAACAAATCGGTGTGGCCGTAATTAGAGATGATCGAGATTTAATTTTAATCGATCGCCGTCTGGCCAAGGGACTCCTGGGCGGTTTTTGGGAATTCCCCGGCGGCAAAATCGAAGGCAATGAAACGGTGCAGGAATGTATTAAACGGGAGATATTAGAAGAAATTGGCATTGAAATCGCAGTGGATAGTCATTTAATCACCATCGATCACACCTATAGTCATTTTCGGGTTAATCTACAAGTATATAACTGTCGTTATCTCAGCGGCGAAGCAAGAGCGATCGAATGTGAAGAAATCCGCTGGGTAACTATCGAGGAACTACATCATTACACTTTCCCCGCGGCCAATCAAGAGATTATCAGAGCCTTAAAAGACATGGTAAACTCGAAATGATTGCTGTTAATCGTCGAGTGATTATGCTTAATCCTTCTATTCGTCAAGAACCCCGCTACGAACCGGCCGCGGTTATTCCCCTAAAAAAAGACGCTTCCATTGTCGAGTGGTTAGAAAAAAATAATCGCATGATTCCCCGGGATAAAATCGCGGAACCAGATCTGACTCTCGAAGAAGATGTGGAACTATCTGAACTCATGGATGTCGATGATATCGGTTATGATGACGACGAGGATGAATTAGTCTTAGATGAAGATTAATCCCGTCTTCTTTGGCAAATTTTACCCTTATCTGACGCTTTAGTCGTGAACGCTAACATTTTTTCCGCCCCTATCTTTAAAAAACCCACTGGAACCCATCTCCTGATTCTACTAACGGGATTACTATTTCTGTTAGTAGTTTTTTTTCAGTCCACTAATTCCCTGTTACTCCCCCTGATGGCCACAACGCTAATTAGTGCTGGTTTTGGTTGCTGGGTAGTACCGATGCTGCGGCGCTTGAAAATGGGTCAGATTATGCGCGAGGATGGACCCCAGGCTCATTTAAAGAAAGCAGGAACCCCAACAATGGGAGGCAGCTTTTTTGTGCCAGTAGCCCTTATTTTCGCTTTAATCTGGTCTAAATTCACTCCTAATGTGGTGGCGGTTGCTTTGCTGACTTTTACTTACATGGGTATCGGTTGGTTAGATGATTGGCAAATTCTGCGTTATAAGTCGAATAAGGGCCTATCTCCCCGAATGAAGTTAATTTTACAGATAACGGGGGCGGTGCTTTTTTGTCTCTGGATGTTGGTCAATCAGGTGAGTACCGATATCACCCTTTGGGGTCGATTAGTGATTCCTTTAGGCTTTTTCTTCTGGATTTTGGCGGCATTTGTCCTTGTAGCTGAAAGTAACGCCACTAATCTCACCGATGGGGTGGATGGATTAGCGGGGGGAACAGCTGCGATCGCTTTTTTGGGTTTAGCCATTATTATCGCTCCTAGTCATCCGGATTTAGCGATTTTCTGCACTTGTTTTAGTGGTGCTTGTCTAGGCTTCATTTTTCATAACCGCAACCCTGCTAAGGTGTTTATGGGTGATACCGGTTCCCTCGCTTTGGGAGGTGCTTTAGCTGCGGTGGGTTTAATTTCCGGACATCTCTGGGGATTATTTTTAATTAGTGGTCTCTTCTTTCTGGAATCTCTTTCGGTAATCGCTCAGGTTATCTATTATAAAGCCACAAAAGGACCCGATGGCAAGGGCAAAAGATTATTAAAAATGGCTCCTTTTCATCATCATTTAGAATTAAGTGGTTGGACGGAAACCAAGATTGTGGGAGCTTTTTATCTGGTTAATGTGCTTTTAGTTGTCTTGGCTATTTGGAGCAGTTAATTAAGCGCTAAAAGAAAGACCACAACCGCAGGTATTTTGGGTGTTGGCATTGGTAAAACGGAAACCACCACCCATTAAATCCTCTGAATAGTCTAATTTTAAAATTTGCAGGTAGCGATCGCTGTCAGGATCGACTAAAATATTAATACCCTGACTTTGATAAAAGCGATCGTTTTCTGCCGCAATAGGGGTTAATTCGAGATGATAGTGAAGTCCCGAACAACCACCGTTTTTTACGGCCAAACGCAGATAGGAACCACTCAGGCGACGGCTTTGACTCCAACGTTCAATTTCTCTAGCGGCGGCGGGACTTAATTCGATCATTGTTTTTGAGACTATTGTAATAATAATATCAAGTTCTTGTGAAGTTATACCACAGTTGTTGTCCAACTTTATGTTAAGAAATATGTGACTAATGGATAGCGGGGGTAGCTGACAATTTTTAACACAGAAGACGGGTTTCTAAATACTTGAAGAAACCCGTTTTCTAAATAGGCGTTTGCAGAAAACGGGTTTCTCGAAGAAAAAGGGTTTCTAAATAGTTTCTTGAAGAAACCCGTTTTCTAGGTGACTTAGAAGGAGAGCTTAGACACTTAGATAAAGAAATTACCCACTGGAATGCTTCCTAAAGCTGGTAAAGTACCAGTAAATCCAGTGATATTTATTAATAAATCATTGCTGGATTGGAAGCCAGCCGCGCTATCATTAATAACGAGGTAAGTTCCAGCTATTGCACCGGTTGTTACCTGCACTAAGGCGGCACTATTAACCCCTAATTCTTGATTACCTGTAGTGGCTCCATTAGCATCAGTAAATACCTGATTGATTAAATTGTCTAAATTGGTGACAGTGCTATTAGCAGTTCGACTGAAACTACTAGGCACACTCATGGGAAGTCCACCTTCAGTTAATAAGTCGATTTTATCACTATTGATGGCAAAATCCGTGATACGGTCGTTTGCTGCTATGGTAGATTGGCCAAATTGGAAGATGAAGATATCTGCACCATTACCACCGGTTAAAGTATCAATTCCCGCACCTCCATTGATTTGATTATTGCCACTATTACCCACAATTAGATTATTAGCGGTATTACCGGTGGCATTGATAGCAGTATTACCGGTTAAAGTTAGGTTTTCAATATTGTCTAAATTGGCAATACTGTAGGTGACACTCGATTGGATAGTATCGCTTCCCTGATTAGCTAGTTCAGTAATGGTATCATTGGTGGTATCAACTTGATAGGTATCATTCCCTAAACCGCCGATTAGAGTATCAATTCCAGCTGCACCATTCAGGATGTCGTTACCTTCATTACCTGTCAGGATATTATTACCACTATTACCTGTCAGAATGTTATTGAGGTCATTTCCTGTACCATTGAGGTTAGCGGTTCCTGTAAGAGTAAGATTCTCAACGTTATCGGTTAGGGTGTAGGAAATAGAAGCTTTAACCGTATCAGTTCCCTCATTGAGGTTTTCTGTAACTATATCCCCCGTATTATCTACGGTGTAAGTATCATTTCCCAGACCACCAATCATTGTATCTGTGCCAGCTTTTCCATCAAGGCTATCATTACCAGCTAAACCTGTCAGGATGTTATTACCACTATTACCTGTCAGAATGTTATTGAGGTTATTGCCTGTACCATTGAGGTTAGCGGTTCCCGTAAGAGTAAGATTCTCCACGTTATCGGTTAGGGTGTAGGAAATGGAAGCTTGGACGGTATCAGTTCCCTCATTGAGGTTTTCTGTAACTATAGTCATTTCAGATAAGTCTGATACAGTCTAGACCGACAAAACCCTTATGAACTCTGGGATTGATATTCTCAATCTTAATTGAAATGACTATATATCCCCCGTATTATCTACGGTGTAAGTATCATTTCCCAGACCACCAATCATTGTATCTGTGCCAGCTTTTCCATCAAGGCTATCATTACCAGCTAAACCTGTCAGGATATTATTACCACTATTACCTGTCAGAATGTTATTGAGGTTGTTGCCTGTACCATTGAGGTTAGCGGTTCCCGTAAGAGTAAGATTTTCAACGTTATCGGTTAGGGTGTAGGAAATGGAAGCTTGGACGGTATCAGTTCCCTGGTTGAGAGCTTCAATCACCAAATCCCCGGCATCATTTACCGTATAAGTATCGTTTCCGGCTAATCCAGTCATGGCATCTGCTGCAGAGGTTCCCGCAAGGGTGTCCGAACCAGAAGTACCGATAAAGTCATCATTTTGGATAGTTCCAATAGCAGTAGCGGTGGTAATAGTAGCGCCGTTGGTGGCATTGGAGAGGGTGACGGTAAAGTTTTCGTTCGGTTCTACCGTTGTATCTCCCTGAACGTCAACAGTAATTACTTGACTGGTTTCCCCCACCGCAAAACTCAAGGTTCCTGACGGTAACACTCCTCCGACAAAATCAGTGGCATTGGCGGGATTGCTGCCGCTGCCGGTAACTGCCCAGTTAACGTTATTGCTTCCCGTGGTGTTATCCCCACGAGTGACGGTGAAGGTGAAGGCTTTACTGCCACTGTTGCCCTCGGTTTGATTGGCACTGGTGGCGGCAATAGCGAGGGTGGGAACTGCTACATCATCATTATTGATGGTTCCAATAGCGGTAGCAGTGGTAATAGTAGCGCCGTTGGTGGCATTGGAGAGGGTGACGGTAAAGTTTTCGTTCGGTTCTACCGTTGTATCTCCCTGAACGTCAACAGTAATTACTTGACTGGTTTCCCCCACCGCAAAACTCAAGGTTCCTGACGGTAACACTCCTCCGACAAAATCAGTGGCATTGGCGGGATTGCTGCCGCTGCCGGTAACTGCCCAGTTAACGTTATTGCTTCCCGTGGTGTTATCCCCACGAGTGACGGTGAAGGTGAAGGCTTTACTGCCACTGTTGCCCTCGGTTTGATTGGCACTGGTGGCGGCAATAGCGAGGGTGGGAACTGCTACATCATCATTATTGATGGTTCCAATAGCGGTAGCAGTGGTAATAGTAGCGCCGTTGGTGGCATTGGAGAGGGTGACGGTAAAGTTTTCGTTCGGTTCTACCGTTGTATCTCCCTGAACGTCAACAGTAATTACTTGACTGGTTTCCCCCACCGCAAAACTCAAGGTTCCTGACGGTAACAATCCCCCAACAAAATCAGTGGCATTAGCAGGATTGCTGCCGCTGCCGGTAACTGCCCAGTTAACGTTATTGCTTCCCGTGGTGTTATCCGCACGAGTGACGGTGAAGGTGAAGGCTTTACTGCCACTGTTGCCCTCGGTTTGACTGGCATTGGTGGCGGCAATAGCGAGGGTGGGAACTGTGGGACTACCCACATTTAAGGCCCACAATTCAAGACCGTTCACGCCGTTATCGGCAGTGAAGAACAGGGTGCTGCCCACTACCTTCAGACTGATGAGGGAGGAGGAGCTAGAGGAATCGGGGCGGATGTCGGCCACCAAAACCGTACCCGCCGCCGTGCCGTCGCTCTTCCACAATTCCCGACCGTTCACGCCGTCATCGGCAGTGAAGAATAGGGTGTTGCCCACCGCCGTTAGACTGCGGGGGTAGGAGCTAAAGGAACCGGGGTTGATGTCTTTGACCAGAACCGTACCGGCCGCCGTGCCGTCGCTTTTCCACAATTCAAAGCCGTTCACGCCGTCATTGGCCCGGAAGAACAGGGTGTTGCCCACTGCCGTTAGATCGTTGGGGGAAGACCAAGTGGAACCGGGGCGGATATCTTTGACCAGAACTGTACCCGCCGCCGTGCCGTCGCTCTTCCACAATTCCTCGCCGTTAACGCGGTCAGTTGCTCGGAAGAACAGGGTGTTGCCCACCGCCGTTAGAAGTTGGAGGTTGGAGCTAATAGATATGGGAATAATATCTTTGACCAGAACTGTACCCGCCGCCGTGCCGTCGCTCTTCCATAATTCAAGACCGTTCACGCCATCATTGGCGCTGAAGAACAGGGTGTTGCCCACTACCGTTAGAGAGCCGGGGCTGGAGCCAGAGAAACCGGGGCGGATGTCTTTGACCAAAACCGTACCGGCCGCCGTGCCGTCGCTAAGAAACCCGTTTTCTAGATGTTGATTTTTGCCAAAGACTGCTTAAATTCTGCGAGGGAATTAGCGGTAGCTGCTAATTTTAGTAGCTCTTCTAAGATAGTAGGGTTAGTCATTTTGCCGATTATCTCTTCAATTTCTGAAGAAATTTGTCCAAACCGCACAGTTAAAACTGTTTTTATGTCATCGCGGCTTTTTTCTAACGCTCCAATTTCCTTGCCAATTTCCTTGCCAATTTCCTTACCAATTTCCTTGCCTATTTCTTTACCGCGTTCGA
The DNA here is from genome assembly GCF_015206885.1 of Microcystis aeruginosa LEGE 91341. Classification (GTDB taxonomy): domain Bacteria; phylum Cyanobacteriota; class Cyanobacteriia; order Cyanobacteriales; family Microcystaceae; genus Microcystis; species Microcystis aeruginosa_H. Next base: position 15,081 of record NZ_JADEXY010000046.1, read on the forward strand.
TTCCTCGTAACTCCATATTGCTTACTAAAGGCATGGTTCTTTCCTCCTCAAATTGTTTGATTTTACTCTCTAAACTTGTCTGCAATTCAGTTGATAAAGTCATCATCTGGTCGATGATTTCAAACAGTTTAATTATCTGTTCCCTCTCGAACTCCTTTTCATATAATCCCCTGATTAACCTCCACTTCCACTGTTCCCGTTCTGGCAGCTTTCCAGTAGTCGCTTTTGTTTTCAGGTGTGCCATGACTATTATAGCAAAGGGATTGCTACTTGCTTCTAGTTCTGACCAGATTTCCTCATAGTCCAGTAATTTGACTGTTGGGAATTTGAGGCTGACTTCACAGCCAGCAATGGTATAATTATAGGAATTTGGTCGCCAATTTACTCGTTCATCTCCTAAGATAGCGAGACTGATAACCGGTTTCTGATACAAATCAAAGGCCCGATAGTTATAAATATACATCCTCTGGGGGAAATTTTCTTCGTATTGACTTTGAATTTCAATATGAATCAAAATCCAGACTTCTTCACCCCTGAGTAACCAGACTTTATAGAGTTTGTCAGCAAAACGTTTTTTTGTCCTTGCTGAAGCGGTAATCCGTTTGAGTTCTTTTTCCAGAGATTCGGGAATTTTTGTCCAATCAATTAATTGGTGAACTTCGGGAAAGAAGAAATGTAAAAACGCCTCAAAATACTCGGTTAATGCTTCTTTCCAGGGTTCATCATAATTAGCGGTTGTTTGTTTCATTATGACAATTTTAGTGGGTTGTTGTCAGAAGGCGCTCGCTAACCTAAACTAAGCAGTTAAAGTATTTAACCAATTGATTAAATCTTTAACTGTAGAGAAATCGAATAAAGCTTCTCCTAATGCTTCAACATCATCAATACTTAACTCCATGATTTTAGTTTCCAATGAAGGATTAATCTCCCCTAACTTGCGTTTAAGTTGACGAAGAATCAATGTCTTTTCCCGTTCGATACCTAGTTCAATACCTTGACGCATCCAACTGGTGGTAATTTGCATAACTCCCTCCTGTACAGGTTGACTAAATGTGCTAATCTCTTCTTGAAATTGTCTCTCTTCCACCGGATTAAGATTGAGATATGTATCAATAAATCCAGAAATTAATTGCATTCTCGCTGCATCTAACCTTAAAGTAATTAACAAGCGCAGACATTCCGCTTTTACCTTAGCTCGCTCTTTCTCGGCAATGTTCATCTTAGCCATCAAAGCTGAAGCAACCGGATTCGGTTGATTGAGAAAATCTCGCCAATTTAATCGATTTAACTGCACTACTTGATAATTAAATTCTAATACCTTAAAATCAGGAAAATCGACTACATATTGACTAATCGCTTCTCTTTTTGGCTTTGAATAAGAAAAAATTACAATCGGATAAATCGGTAAGACAAATTTCTCATGAAAGCGAGCAAAATAAGTAAACATTCGCCGGTTAAACCACTTGCGGGAACTTTCCTGCGCCTCGACATGAATCAGAAAAAAAGATTCCTTTCCTCGAAACTTAACTTGTGCGACTAAATCGCTTTCATGTCTTTCTCCTTCCGTGACATCAGTAAATACTTCTTTGTCTAAAAAAGTAATCGATTCCCTATCTAAATAATCCATCAATTGAGGAAAAAATAACTCAATAAATTCGACTAAAAAGGTGGAGATTAACTACTTAAATAAGCGATCATGGTCAATATTATTAGTCATGTAATATCATCTTAACTAATCTGAGCGATGAATGACTACTCTTCTACATTGTATTCTGAAAAGTCGCCTTTGGCAACATATTGTTATGACTTTACCCCTTTAACCTAGGAGCATAGGGGGATGCTTTCAGAAAACGGGTTTCTCGAAGAAACCCGTTTTCTAAATATATGAGATTGCTTCAGGGTGTTATAGTGTTGAGACAAGTGCAGCTTTTTACCCCATCTCCTAATCCCTGACTGATAACTGATTACTGGTCGCTGATAACTGAATATCCCCCAATAACTAAAGGAAAGATAAAGTTATCGATCGCCCTTCGGAGCCAGTGTCAGAATAAAAGCAGGGAGATGACCAAGGAAAACCGACAACTCTCCATCTTTTTCCCGTCATCGCCCCTAAAATTTATTTGGTTAAGATTTATGCAAACTGCCAATCCTCCTCAAACGGAGAAAAAAGAGCATCCCAGTGGCGATAAACGCTTCAAAGTCCTCGATATTACCATGAAGCGAGCAGGATATAATCAATCAGCCCTGATTGAAGTCCTGCACAAGGCCCAAGAAGCCTTTGGATTCCTAGAAGAAGATGTTCTCCTCTACGTTGCCCGGGCGCTAAAACTGCCCCTCAGTCGCGTCTATGGGGTAGCAACCTTCTATCATCTCTTTTCCCTGAAACCGGCGGGAAAACACACCTGTATCGTCTGTATGGGGACCGCTTGTTATGTCAAAGGCAGCGGCAAAATCCTCGAAGACATCGAAAACAGCTTTGATGTCAAAGTGGGAGAAACCACCGTCGATGGAGAAATTTCCCTAGTGTCGGCCCGTTGTATCGGGGCCTGTGGGATTGCACCGGCCGTGGTCTTCGATGGAGTCGTGGCCCCGAAACAAGATTCAGAAACTGTCTTAGCGAAACTAAAGAGTTTCTCCCAGTAATTTTTCACTCTAGTGGATTGAGAAAAATATGGACTTACAAGAATTATTGGCAGTAGCCGCAAAAGAAAAAGCTAGACAAAAAAGCATCCGGGTGCATTGTTGCACTTCCACCGGTTGTCAAGCTGCTAACTCCCTCCAAATCGAAAAAAACCTCGCCACTGCCGTCAAAGAGGCACACCTAGAGGATACAGTCGAAGTGGTGGGGGTTGGTTGTATGGGTTTTTGTGGTCGCGGTCCGTTAGTGGAAGTGGATCCCCAGGATCTCCTATACGAAGAAGTCACCCCGGAAAGTGCGGCCAGCATTATTGCGGCCTTAAACGGCGGCAAAACTGAGGTGCAATTAGGGGACTCAAAACATCCCTTTTTCTCCCATCAAGTCAAAATTGTCCGGGAAAATAGCGGTAAAATCGATCCCGATCGCATTGAGGAATATATCGCCGTCGGTGGTTATCAATCTCTCTACAAGGCCCTCTACGAGATGACTCCGGCCCAGGTGGTGGAGGAAATCACCAAAAGCGGTTTACGCGGCCGGGGCGGTGCCGGTTATCCCACCGGTTTAAAATGGGCGACGGTGGCTAAACAACCGGGTAAACAAAAATACGTTATCTGTAATGCTGATGAAGGGGATCCCGGGGCGTTTATGGACCGTAGTGTTTTGGAAAGTGACCCCCATTTAGTCCTAGAAGGAATGGCGATCGCTGCCTATGCCGTGGGGGCCGATCATGGTTATATCTATGTTAGAGCCGAATATCCCCTAGCGATCGATCGTCTGCAAAAAGCGATTAATCAGGCTAAAAAATTCGGTTTAATGGGTTCCCAAGTATTCGAGTCCACTTTCGATTTTAAGGTGGATATCCGCATCGGAGCGGGAGCTTTTGTTTGTGGAGAAGAAACCGCTCTCATCCATTCTATCGAAGGCGGCCGCGGCACTCCTCGCACCCGTCCCCCCTATCCGGCCCAATCGGGCCTCGATGGTTGTCCCACCCTGATTAATAACGTCGAGTCCTACGCTAATATCGCCGCTATTATCCGCGAGGGGGCCGCTTGGTATGCCAATATCGGTACTGCCACCAGTAAAGGGACAAAAATCTTCGCTTTAACGGGAAAAATCAGCAATAATGGGCTGATTGAAGTGCCAATGGGCATTACTCTCCGGGAAATTGTCGAGGAGATGGGGGGTGGTGTTCCCGATGGTCAAGTGAAAGCGGTACAAACCGGCGGCCCCTCTGGGGGTTGTATTCCCGCTAATTTACTCGATACTCCCGTGGATTACGAATCCTTAGCCAAACTCGGTTCAATGATGGGATCTGGGGGTATGGTGGTTATGGATGATAGTACCAGTATGGTCAAAGTGGCGAAATTCTATATGGAATTCTGTCGCGAGGAGTCCTGTGGTAAATGTATCCCCTGTCGCACGGGAACAGTACAAATGTTTGAATTATTGGCCAAAATTATCGACGGAAAGGCCGATATTCACGACCTCGAAAACCTAGAACATCTCTGTCAAATGGTCAAAGAAACCAGTCTTTGCGGTCTTGGTCAAAGCGCTCCCAATCCGATTTTAAGTACCCTACAGTATTTTAAGGAGGAATATCTGGCTCTGTTACAGGAAACCAAGCACCCCGTCTCTGTTTGAGAAAAAATCGATCGAGGCCTAGCAATGTTCGGCCTCGATCGATTTCTTCGGTTATGGGAAGTCTGGTGGGCTGCCGGGTTATCTTGAAGAGAGTTAGCAGTAGTCTCAGGAGACGATAGATTATGACTTGGCGCGGCTCAACCGATACAAAAGATCGCATTTTTGCAGCTTTAGTATATCTTTTACCCTTATATTCCGCTTTTGCCTTCGGTGACTCTATCTTCCAGCAAATCCCTTTTTTAAAAGAGGCCTTAGAAATAGTTTTAACTCCCTTAGCTTTTCTCTATAGTTCCCTGGGAAGCTTTGGCAGTTTAATTATCTTTTTCGTCCTCTTTTTGGCCGTGGTACGCAATCCCCGCATCAGTCATTTTATCCGGTTTAACACCATGCAGGCGATTTTAATCGATATTTTGGTGTCTTTATTGGGATTGGTCTTAAAGTTCTTCGATGAGCGTTTAGGGGCGAATTTGGTGGTAGAAACTCTTTTTAACGTCGTCTTTTTGGGAGCATTTGCCGCCTGTGTTTACAGCATTATACAGTCGGTTATCGGCAAATACGCCGATATTCCCACAATTTCCGAGGCGGCCTATTCCCAAGTGGGAGGTTAAGTTAGCTTGAGTTTGTCCCCTTTTTCGGCTACAGTCTCTCCAGAATCAATGCGTTCGCTGCCAGGCCACATCTATGAGTCCATTTAAACAGACGCTACGGGAACTCAACGCTCAGAAGGGGAAAATAGCCGCTTCTGTGGGCAGAAAAACGCCTAAACGGGTTAATCGTTGGTTTAAATGGCTTTCTCCCGGTCTTTTTGTCAAACGCTGGCTTTTAATTAGTTTAACCGGCGTTTTTCTCACCTCCTTCGGTTTGGCCATTTGGGTAAAATTAACCCCAGTTAATCGCTTTTTAGAGTTTGTTTCCCAAGCATTAGAAATGATCGCACGCTTGGTTCCCAATTCTGTTTCTGGGCCGCTGGCGGTTTTGCTGGGTGTCTTTTTGTTATTCTGGGGTCAGAGTCGCACCGTCGAAACGATTACAGAAGCACTACAACCGGACGCATCGGAGGAATTAGTCGATCTCCTACGCACCCATCGTCGTCTTCATCGCGGCCCGAAAATTGTGGCGATCGGTGGCGGTACGGGTTTATCGACGCTTTTACGCGGTTTAAAACAGTATAGTTCCAATATCACTGCTATTGTCACTGTAGCTGATGATGGCGGTTCTTCGGGCCGATTACGTCGGGAAATGGGCATTTTACCCCCGGGGGATATTCGCAATTGTATCGCCGCTTTGGCCGATGAGGAAAAGTTATTAACGGAATTGTTTCAATATCGCTTTCATGCCGGGGATGGTTTATCGGGCCACAGTTTTGGTAATTTATTTATCAGCGCTATGACCGAGATTACCGGCGATCTGGAACAGGCGATCGATGCTAGTGCCAAAGTTTTGGCGATTCGGGGTAAAGTGCTACCTGCTACCCTTACCGATGTTAGTCTCTGGGCTAAGTTGGCCGATGGGCGCATTATTGAGGGAGAATCAAAGATAACCGAAGCTATGGGGCAAATTCGTCAGATTGGCTGTCATCCTGCCGATCCGGTCGCTTTACCGGCTGCTTTAGCGGCAATCAAGGAAGCAGATTATATTATTATCGGGCCGGGTAGTCTTTATACCAGTATTATCCCTAATTTGTTGGTTCCCGCAATTCGTCAGGCCCTAGCAGAGGTGACAGTCCCTCGTGTCTATGTTTGTAATATTATGACCCAGCCGGGGGAAACGGATAATTATTCGGTGGCTGATCATTTGCGAGCGATCGAAGGAGTCTGCGAGGAACGCGTCTTTGATGCGGTTTTAGCCCAAAGAACTTCACCATCACCCCAATCTCTACAATTATACGCCCAAGAGCATAGTCATCCCGTCTTTTTAGATCGCGAGGAGGTGGGAAAAATGGGTTATCGCATTGTTTTAGCGAATGTAATGGCAGAAGATGAAGTTACTGCCAAAGTTCGTCACGATCCCCAACGTTTAGCCCGAGTTTTATGGCGCTGGTATGCTAAAAAGTGAAACTTCGTTTTGGGTAGCCAGTCGTCGGTCGTCAGGAGATTATTTTTATTTAGGGTCTGCTGAAAAAGTTTTTCCTGGGGGTAGGAGTCAGGAGTCGGTCGTCAGTAGCTGGTCGTTTCAGGCTTTGTTGCCCTTGTTTTTTGTACCAAGCTATGTACTACAAGAAGGATAATGCAAGGTTTTTGAAAGTCCCAATCCTATTTTCTTGCACTAACATCGGACTTTAACAGGTCAAAAGCTTTATTTTAAAAGGGTTTTACCATTATTCAGCAAGCCCTATTTATTCTTCCCACTTCATAATTCATAATTCATAATTCATAATTCATAATTCATAATTCATAATTCATAATTCCCACTTCATAATTCATAATTCCCACTTCATAATTCATAATTCCCACTTCATAATTCATAATTCCCACTTCATAATTCATAATTCATAATTCATAATTCATAATTCATAATTCATAATTCATAATTCATAATTCATAATTCATAATTCATAATTCATAATTCCCACTTCATAATTCATAATTCCCACTTCATAATTCATAATTCCCACTTCATAATTCATAATTCATAATTCATAATTCATAATTCCCACTTCATAATTCATAATTCCCACTTCATAATTCATAATTCATAATTCATAATTCATAATTCCCTGCTCCTATACCTTTTAATATCAATCCCTTCCTGGTGCGCCATGGTAGGCTGCACCGAGGTATAATTCCCCTACTTTCGGGTTATTGAGTAAATCTTGACCCGATCCCTGAAAACGATCTTGACCACTTTCTAAAACATAACCTCGATCGGACATCATTAGGGCTTTTTTGGCATTCTGTTCCACTAAAATAATGGCAGTTCCCGTCTGATTAATCGCTTTTATCTGTTCAAAAACACTGGTTACTAAGATAGGAGATAAAGCTGCCGAAGGTTCATCGAGAATTAATAAATCTGGTTCCAACATCAGCGCTCGTCCCATGGCTAACATCTGTCTTTCTCCTCCAGATAAAGTGCCAGCTTTCTGACGACGGCGCTCAAGCAACCGGGGAAACATGGCATAAATGCGCTCTTTTAAAGATTTTATATTTCCTTTGCTCGTGAAAGCCCCCATTTCCAGATTTTCCTCGATGCTCAGGGATGGGAAAACATTAGCAATTTGGGGAACATAACCCATACCGAGGGGGACGATTTGATTAGATTTCCAACCGGCGATATTTTTTCCCTTAAAAGTGATAGTTCCAGCACTGGGTTTTAATAAGCCAAAAATAGTCTTAGCGAGGGTAGATTTTCCGGCACCATTGGGACCGATAACCGTGACTAATTCCCCCGGTGCAATGCGAAAGTTAACCCCTTGCAATATGTATAAATCCTGCACATAACCAGCATAAACTTGTTCAACTTCTAGAAGATAATCCATGGCGAGGTAAAAAGGAGATAGGAGAGAGTAATATGAATTGTAAATTATGAATTATGAATTATGAATTATGAATTGGGGAGATAGGTAGCATTTTCAGTAAACAGTGAACTGATAACTCACAACTGATAACTCACAACTGATAACTGATAACTGATAACTCACAACTGATAACTGATAACTGATAACTGATAACTGATAACTGATAAATTAGGGAGTTTTTTGTAAATCGGGACGTTCTTCCGGCAGAATTGCACCTTCGACGGGACATACTTGTAAACAGATACCACAGTCGATACAAGTGGCAAAATCAATCCAATACCAATCGGTTCCTTTAACATTTTTACCCGGTCCTGGATGGATACAAGCAACGGGACAAGCGGAAACGCAATCAGCAACTCCTTCACAAATTCCAGTGACGATCGAATGTGGCACAGTGTTTTCTCCTCTAATTCTTAACATTAGTTTACCACTTTTAGGCACTGCTGTGCCAGGATTGGAATCATTGTTAGAAAACTTCCCTTAATTTTCTAAAATCTTGGGAGTTTTTGCTTGATCTTAGCAAGAAGTAAGATAGGAGTTTTCCCGATGGTTTTTACTATTCCCTTACGGGAGTATAAATAGTTAATTTCTTCCTGTAATTTTTGATTATCTTTCTGAAGATTATTATGATTATTTTCTAATTCTCTTAGTGATATTTCCATCTCTTGCATAGTATGATAATCTTGCTGTTGTTTCAGATACATTGTCTGTTGTGCTTCCTGTAATTTTCTTAACTCTAACCAGACTTGATGCTGACTTGATTCGTTCCGTTCACTGAGCGCATACCAGAGAAAATTACTAATTTCTGCCGCTATTTTTTGATTAACTTCAACAAGCTCGATAATATCAATTTTTTCGGGGGTAATTTTCGGGTATAACCCTCTTAAATTTTGGGCGATATCAGAGGAAAAAGCGATGATTCTAGAAGCGGACAAAATTGCATAGTGTTTTTCTAAATTTACTGGTAAATTGCCGTTTTCTTCTGGGAAATCAGAAGCAAGCAAAAGTAGAGAAGGAGTAGTTAAGGGACTGGTATAAAAAGTGGAAATAAATAAATTAGCCTGTAGGCGATCGCAAATACCTTGGATTTTTCTGGCATCCTTTCCTGTACAATCATAATCGTAGGATTCTGCGGGCCAATATTTAAATTCTTCCCATCGTGGTGCGCTGTTATTTCTATCTAAAATAACAATGTGTTGACTCAATTCTAATTGACTCCAATGCTCTAGAATTGAAGACCAAACCCTGGCTAATTTTCCTTGATCGATTTGAAAAATTACGCCATCAATAACAATAATTGGAGGTTTCTTCTCGGAGATAGCTTGAATTGTTTGTAATTTTTCTCGCTCCTCTTCCTGTAAAATTATGCCTAAATCTTCCATCTTAAATGGATTGGGTTTAATTTCTATATCCTTAATTTCTGGGTGAGGAATTTCATAGATTTTACACACTTGATAATGTTCCTCTAATGCTTGACCATTGCTGCCATGTTCTAAACCTTCGAGATTTAAATAATATAAACCTAAAATCTCAGGAATCAAAGCCATTTTTTCCCCTTGACAGCCGATTCTTAACCAAAATTCGTAATCACCAGCACAGCGAAAATTTTCCTGAAAATAACCATATTTATCGTGCAGCATTTTTCTCCACATTGGTTGGGAACCCACACAACAACCTTGACGCATCTGTTGATAGGAGTAATTTGGCCAATTCCAATGTTTTAAAGCTGGGGTAGTGGCAAAAGTATCATTTTTAATTGTAGTAATTAATTGATCGGCATAAACTAAACTAATCTCTCTATTGTTATCTAGATAATTAGCCATAATTTCCAGGGCATTGAAACAGTGACGATCATCAGTATTCCCATTGGTGATATAGGAACCCCTAGCTAGTTTAATCGCGCGATTCCAAGCGCAGTAGAGGGTTTCTCGTTCTCTAGTTCTCTGGTAAATAATATTAGGATAATTTTCTTGAAACTCTTGGATAATCTCCCCTTCATTCTCTGGAGAAGCACTATCGATAATAATAATTTCTACTTCTCCCTTTTGATAAAGAGTTTGAGTAACTAAATCCTCTAGACAACCCCGGATAAACTCTGCTGATTTATAGGTAGAAACAATTACAGAAACTTTGATCCTCTGCACGGGTATAGAGTTATTACAACTAGGATTCATTGGCTTATCTGATCGCAATTCAAGACAGAAAATTTTTTGATAATTTTGAAAAAGAAGATTTTAAGACTCTATATTCGATCGGAAGAATTGTCAAGATGTTATCGACTCTCACTGAAGATGCTGGTTTATTTACCTTTTGCTTGTTACTTGACATAATAAAAAACTATAATGGGAAGGCTGTGGAAAATGAGCAACAATGACCGTATCTTTCTCCCTAGACTGGCTAACCCGTGGAACCAGTGATTTATTCCCCCATCAACCCGACTCCCAAGATCCTAGAGAAAATTTAACCCAACTACTGCAAACTACCGATCGCCCTTTAAGAATTAAACTAGGTATTGACCCCACCGGCAGCGATATTCACCTAGGTCATAGTATCCCTTTTCGGAAACTGCGTGCTTTCCAAGATGCCGGTCATGTAGCAGTGGTGATTATTGGTGATTTTACCGCTAGAATCGGCGATCCGACGGGAAAATCGGAAGTTAGAAAACAATTGACGAGCGAAGAAGTGAGAGCCAATGCCGAGAATTATCTGGCACAATTACGCCCAATTTTAGATTTTAACACCCCTAATCGTCTAGAAATTCGCTATAACTCGGAATGGTTGGGGAAATTAGACCTCTCGCAAATTCTCGAACTTCTCTCCACCATGACTGTCGGGCAAATGTTGGCAAAAGAAGGCTTTTCCGAACGCTACGACCGGGAAAACCCGATTTTTCTCCATGAATTTCTCTATCCCTTAATGCAGGGTTATGATTCCGTCGCTGTCGAGGCCGATGTCGAATTAGGAGGAACCGATCAAAAATTTAATATTGCCGTCGGTCGTGATTTACAGAAGTATTTCGGCAAAAAACCGCAATTCGGGCTACTTTTACCGATTTTAATCGGAACCGATGGCAGTCAAAAAATGTCCAAATCCCTGAATAATTATGTGGGATTGCGGGAATCGGCCCTGTCCATGTACTCGAAACTGGAAAAAACCCCCGACGCTTTGTTAAAAGATTATTACGAACTATTGACAAATTTGCCCTTAGATGCTATGCCAAGCAATCCGCGAGAGGCACAAAAACAACTGGCGATCGAGGTAGTTGCCCAGTTTCACGGAGAAGAGGAGGCATTAAAGGCACAAAAAACGGCGCAGGAGATAGTTCTACAGGGAAATACGGCAGCTTCGGCCTCTGTCCCCGAATTTTCGCTCGCATCGGTCACTTTTCCTCTGAAATTATTCTATCTTCTTGCGGCCACCGGCTTGTGTAAAAGTAGCGGCGAAGGGAGAAGACAGATTCAGGGGGGTGCAGTCAGAATCGATAGTGAGAAAATCACCGATGTGGACAAAAGTTTTGAGACAGCCGAAGCTTTAACTGGAAAAGTCCTACAGGTGGGCAAAAATAAATTTATTCGCTTTGTAGTTTAAATAAGCGAAAAAGTCCCTATTCGGCGGCTTTTTCCACGATTTCTAACTCAAAATCTCGAAAATGGGCTTTAAACTTTTTACTGAACTCGACGAGGACAGGTAGATTGGCGCTAACCGGTCTGCCACGCCATTCGGTGACAAACGCTTTCACCTGTCCCTCTAGTCCTTTCACGTCAAAAGGATTCGATTTGTGTTCAGGATGATGATAAACCACCACGGACTCAATTACACGAACTCGATCGCCAACTTTCATAAACTCTCTAGCGAAGACAAACGCCTATTGTATCTTTGAAAACAATCTTATCATCCTACGCGATATCAGTGATCAGTAAACAGTGATCAGTTATCAGTGGGAATTATGAATTGGGGAGTCGGAAGTGGGGTGATGGGGGAGTGGGGTGTGGGAATTATGAATTATGAATTATGAATTGGGGAGTGGGGAGTGGGAAGAATAAATAAAAATAATCTCCTGCCGACCGCTGACCGCCTGCTCAAGCAAACAAGGTCATTAAACCTAAATAAAGCTTTGCGGGATCGAGGGTGACAACATATACAATGATTGGGGTTTATCGTCAAGCAACCCTAAGCCTATGCCACGCCGTGATGACTTAAAGAAAATCCTAATCTTGGGCGCTGGCCCGATTGTCATCGGACAAGCCTGTGAATTCGACTATTCGGGAACTCAAGCCTGTAAAGCCCTACGAGAAGAAGGTTATGAGGTAATTTTAGTCAATTCTAACCCCGCCTCGATCATGACCGATCCAGAAATGGCTGATCGCACCTACATTGAACCAATTCTGCCGGAAATTGTCGAGAAAATTATCGCTAAAGAACGCCCTGATGCGATTCTACCGACTATGGGTGGTCAAACTGCCCTGAATACTGCGGTAGCTTTGGCCAAAAGCGGCGTTTTAGAAAAATATAACGTGGAACTGATCGGGGCAAAACTTCCCGCTATTGAAAAAGCCGAAGATAGGGAACTATTCAAACAAGCAATGGAGAAAATCGGTGTTCCCGTCTGTCCTTCGGGGATTGCCAACAATTTAGAGGAGGCAAAAGCGATCGGTCATCAGATCGGTTCCTATCCTCTCATTATCCGGCCAGCCTTCACTTTAGGGGGAACGGGGGGCGGTATTGCCTATAACCAAGAAGAATTTGAACCTATGGCTCAGTATGGGCTAGATTGTTCGCCTACATCGCAAATTCTCGTCGAAAAATCCCTAATTGGCTGGAAAGAATACGAATTAGAGGTAATGCGCGATCTAGCCGATAACGTGGTGATCATCTGTTCGATCGAAAACTTTGACGCTATGGGGGTCCATACCGGCGACTCGATTACGGTTGCGCCCGCCCAAACCCTGACCGATAAAGAATACCAACGCCTCCGGGACTATTCTAAGGCAATTATTCGGGAAATTGGCGTAGAAACCGGCGGATCGAACATCCAATTCTCCGTTAATCCCACTAACGGCGACGTAATCGTGATTGAGATGAATCCCCGGGTATCCCGTTCTTCGGCCCTAGCATCAAAAGCCACGGGATTCCCGATCGCTAAATTTGCCGCTAAACTAGCAGTAGGCTACACTTTAGACGAAATTCCCAACGATATCACCAAAAAAACCCCGGCTTCCTTTGAACCGACTATCGATTACGTCGTCACCAAAATTCCTCGCTTTGCCTTCGAGAAATTCCCCGGCTCCCAACCGATTCTAACCACCCAGATGAAATCCGTCGGGGAAGCTATGGCTATCGGTCGAACTTTCCAAGAATCCTTTCAAAAAGCCCTGCGATCCCTAGAAACGGGGCGTTTTGGCTTTGGTTGCGATAAAATCGAAACTCTCCCCCCCCTCTCGGAAGTCCGGGCCAGTTTGCGGACACCTAACCCCGAACGAGTTTATAGTATCTATCATGCTTTTAAATTGGGCATGAATGGGGAGGAAATCCACGAACTAACCGGGATTGATCCCTGGTTCCTCGATAAATTGGCCGATTTGATGGAAACCGAGAAGTTTCTCAAACGAACTCCCCTGAAAAGTCTCAGCCAAGAGAACCTATTCGCTATTAAACAACAGGGTTTTAGCGATCGCCAAATCGCCTTCGCCACCAACAGCAGCGAGGACGAAGTAAGAAGTTATCGCAAGGGTTTGGGTATTGTTCCAGTCTATAAAATGGTGGATACCTGTGCGGCAGAATTTGAAGCCCTGACACCCTATTATTATTCCACCTACGAACGGGTAGAATCGGAAGTTTTACCCTCCGATAAACGCAAAGTGATGATCCTTGGTGGTGGTCCCAATCGCATCGGCCAGGGGATAGAATTTGACTACTGTTGTTGTCATGCCGCTTTTTCCCTCAGTCAAGCCGGTTTTGAGACGATTATGGTCAACTCTAACCCGGAAACTGTCTCCACCGATTACGATACCAGCGATCGCCTTTACTTTGAACCCCTGACTAAAGAAGATGTCTTAAATATCATCGAAGCGGAACAACCAGAGGGTTTAATTATTCAATTCGGTGGGCAAACTCCCTTAAAACTGGCGGTTCCCCTGCAAAAATATTTAGAATCGCCTAATTGTCCCGTAAATACCAAAATTTGGGGAACTTCACCCGATTCGATCGATGCCGCCGAAGATCGGGAACGGTTTGAAAAAATCCTCCGACAATTAGATATACGGCAACCCCCCAACGGTATTGCCCGCAGTTTTCAAGAATCCCAAGCAGTGGCTAAACGCATCGGTTATCCTGTGGTAGTACGTCCGTCCTACGTTTTAGGCGGTCGGGCAATGGAAATCGTCTATTCCGATAGCGAATTGGAACGCTATATGAAGTATGCGGTACAGATAGAACCGGATCACCCGATTTTAATCGATAAATTCCTCGAAAATGCGATCGAAGTGGATGTGGATGCCCTGTCAGATGCCACGGAAACAGTCGTTATCGGGGGATTAATGGAACATATCGAACAAGCGGGCGTACATTCGGGCGATTCTGCCTGTTCTATCCCCCATACGTCCCTGAGCGCCTCGGTTTTAACCACAATTCGACAATGGACGGTGGAACTAGCGAAAGCTTTAAAAGTAATCGGTTTGATGAATATCCAGTATGCGGTACAGGGGGAAACAGTCTATATCTTAGAAGCAAATCCCCGCGCTAGTCGTACTGTTCCCTACGTTTCTAAAGCAACGGGAGTTCCTTTAGCAAAAGTTGCCTCCCTCGTCATGTCGGGCAAAACCCTAGCAGAATTGGGCATCATCAGCGAAGCAATTCCCCGTCATATCGCCGTCAAAGAAGCGGTTTTACCCTTCCAGAAGTTCCCCGGTGCTGATACTCTCCTGGGACCAGAAATGCGTTCTACAGGCGAAGTAATGGGGATTGACAGCGATTTTGGCAAAGCTTTCGCTAAAGCAGAAATGGCCGCCGGCGTGATTTTAGCCACCAGTGGGACGGTTTTTGTCTCGATGAGCGATCGCGATAAAACCCCCATGGTTCCCGTGGTTAAGGATCTGCAATCCCTCGGTTTTCGCGTTGTCGCCACTTCTGGAACTCGTGAAGTTTTGTTAGAAAACGGTTGCGAAAATATCGATTTAGTGCTAAAGATTCACGAAGGTCGTCCCCACGTTATCGATTGGATTAAAAATGACTGGATTCAGTTTATTGTTAATACTCCCAGTGGTGAAGAATCCCAAAACGATGGCCGACAAATTCGCCGTACTGCCCTCGATTATAAGTTACCAATTATCACCACTATCGCCGGGGCAAAAGCGACAGTAGCAGCCCTAAAATCCCTGCAATCCCAACCTTTAGAGGTGAAAGCTTTACAGGATTATCTCGCCTAATTTCAGTTATCAGTTATCAGTTATCAGTTAGAAAGGGGATATAGGGATTTAGGGGTTTAGGGGTTTAGGGATTTAGGGATTTAGGGGTTTAGGGAAATTTCAGCCAAATGCCCCACACCCCATCACCCCATCTC
>NZ_JADEXY010000047.1 GCF_015206885.1 Microcystis aeruginosa LEGE 91341
CGAATTCCTACAATAATTTAGGTAATGTTTACTATTCCCTAGGAGAATACCAAAAAGCGATCGAGTTTTATCAACAGTCTTTAGCAATCACACGGGAAATCGGTAATCGGGGGGTTGAAGCGAAATCTTGGTTTAATCTGGGGTTTACCTACTATAAACTCGATCGTATATCGGAAGCGAAAGAAGCATATCTTCAAGCGCGGGAATTATATCAAGCATTGGGGTTAGCAGCGGATGTTCAAAAGTGCGATCAGGCAATTCGGAGATTATAATTAACCAGTTGCGATCAAGTAAAAATTTGTTGCTTACCCCTTGACTTTTGCTTGTTTTAATGATAGGAATTAGCGGACTTGATTGCTTATAAGTGGTAGCTAGACATAATTGACTCCTGACTCCCGACATATCTTAAGTTAGGTTTTTTCCTTAGCGAGAATAAAGACGCTGCCCTCGCTGCCGCGGCCGATGCGGAGATCTTCATCGAGATAGGTGATATCAAGCCAACCTTTTTGTTCGCGATTATTGAAAGAAAAATCGAGGGGAGGAAATTTTTTGCCACTTTCGATCGCGTCGATAAATTCTTGGGGAGAATGATAATTGAGAAAACGTTGCAAACCGAGGATCGATCGCTCAAATTTGACCATGACTCGACGCTCGGAGGTGGGTTCAAAGGTAGCGGCGACGATCACTGCTCCTTCTAACCAAGGTACGCCAGTAATTTCAGCAATATTATAGAGTTTTGCCTTGTTCAGGTCGAGATATTGATAAATTTGCCCTAATTGAAAAAAAGGTAGGCGATCTAGTCCCAGAATGTCGCGGCTGCTGGTGAATAGTAAACGCCAATTGCCCCCTAATAGTTGTTTAACTTCGAGGGGATGAGGATGGGGATTGTGATCCTCCAATTGTTCGATCGCCGCTAAAATCCGCACGCGGTCGCTTTCCGTGGCCAGGAGTCCGCGATTTCTACCAGCGATCAACTCCAGTAATTTCGCTTTGGCATCCATAGAATAGACCTCTTGTAAAAATCAAAAATTGTTGTTAGGGTTAGGAGTCAGTAGCCAGTAGTCAGTAGCCAGGAGAATTAAGAATGAATAATAATCAATTAAATAGTCTATTTAAAGATTTTATGCAATTTAATCCTTATTTGTACCGTTTTTGAACCCTCAAAAATTAATTATGCAAGAGGTTTAATCTCCCTTACTTTTATAAACTGCCTCGACCCGCTAGGTACTCGATCGAGGTTTTTGGTGGTTCCAAGAGGTTTACTCGCGCCGATGATTTGAGAGTTTCAACGGGATTTTAACCTCGGTGAGCGGCATTTTTAACTGTTGGCCTCACTATTTTAACACGGATTAAATGCCCCGGTTTTAAAACTTTTTCATAACCGTAATTAAGTGAGCGAAATAGGGAGCAATTGCGGTTTTTTCTGAGTCACTAAAATGATCTAAACCGTATTGTTTTAAGGCTTCTAACCCCGAAATCATCGCCCGTAATGGTACTGATAGTATCTAAATCCCTATCACTGAGATAGCGAGTTTGATCATCCGCTTGTTGCCAAATAGCGATCGCTGCTTGCTGATAGGGCTAATTAGAGACTTGCGCTTTGATAATGTACCTTTTGGGCGAACGCAGTTCGCCCCTACATTGTGGACAAAATTGGTTACTTTAGGGGCGCAATGCTTGCGCCCTCCGAGCGCTCAGGTTTGCTGATCACTCTAAGTAGGGGGAGAGCCTTAGAGCACCTCCGCAGCTAAGGGACTTGCGATTTTCTGGCTGGGATATTATTCCCACGCAAGTCCCTTAGCGAAACTGATGATTTTCGCTTTTGGGATTAATTGCTGGGCGCGTTCACTCAAAGGCATCGATCGCTCTCCGTCGGGTCAGATTAGGCGGTTAAGATCTCTTTTACCATAAATGATCGAAAAATTAGCGATAACTAAAGATTTTTTGCAATCTGCCGGGGAGGATCGCTTACAATTAACAAAAGCTAATTCATTATATTTTGATCATCATGTCAGTTTTAATAGCGATCAGTGTACTTGCCCTATTAATTGTCGTTCACGAATTAGGTCATTTTGCCGCTGCTCGTTGGCAATCTATCCATGTTAATCGCTTTTCCATCGGTTTTGGTCCAGCTTTAGCTAAATATCAAGGTAAAGAAACAGAATACGCCCTCCGCGCCATTCCTTTAGGGGGTTACGTTGGTTTTCCCGATGACGATCCCGATAGTCAAATTCCCAATAACGATCCTGATTTATTACGCAATCGTCCTGTTTTCGATCGAGCTATCGTCATTAGTGCCGGAGTAATTGCTAATTTAATTTTTGCCTATTTTTTGCTTGTTACCCAAGTCGCTACCGTGGGTTTTCCCCAAATTAACTATCAAGAAGGGGTAATTATTCCAGAGGTTTTCACCTCGGAAAATTCCGTCGCTAAACAAGCGGGAATACAAGCGGGTGATATCGTTCTCGCTATCAATGATCAGCCCCTTGGTGCTTCTCAAAATGCCATTATTGACTTCCGTGACATTATTCAATCTTCCCCCAATCAACCCCTAAAATTAACCATCAAACGCCCCACAGAAACTCTCGATTTAATCGTTACTCCGGAATTGGGAAGTGATGGTCAGGGTAAAATTGGTGTTAAATTGGCTCCCAACGGTGAAGAAACTCGCATGAAAGCCGATAGTTTTGGTCAAGCTTTTAGTTTAGGTGCGGGTGAATTTCAACGACTAACCCTATTAACCGTTCAAGGTTTTGGGCAGTTAGTTAGTAACTTTAAAGACAGTGTTCAACAGGTAGCAGGACCAGTTAAAATTGTCGAATACGGAGCCGCGATCGCTCGTAATGATGCGGGTAATCTTTTTCAATTTGCCGCCCTAATTAGTATTAACTTAGCGGTGATTAATATTCTGCCTTTACCTGCTCTTGATGGTGGTCAGTTGGTATTTTTATTAATCGAGGCTTTAGTAGGTAAACCTCTCCCAACTAAACTGCAAGATAACATCATGCAAACAGGTCTAGTTTTACTCTTAGGATTGGGAGTTTTCTTAATCGTGCGCGACACAGCTAACCTAGCAGTTTTTCAGGATTTATTCCAGTGATGGCTCCTCGAAAAAAAACTCAGCTTCAACTGCACGCCCTAGAGATTTTAAGCAACTTAAAGCAATTATATCCAGAGGCAACCTGTAGCTTAAATTATCAAACTCCCGTGCAGTTATTGGTGGCAGTTATTCTCTCGGCACAATGCACTGATGAGCGGGTAAATAAGGTGACTCCTGCTTTATTCGCTCGTTTTCCCGATGCTAAATCCTTAGCTTTTGCCGAGCGAGAGGAGTTAGAAACCCTGATTCGTTCCACGGGATTCTATCGCAATAAAGCTAAAAATATTCAGGGTGCTTGTCAAAAAATCCTCAAGGATTTTCAGGGGGAAGTACCCAAGACAATGGCAGAATTATTAACTTTACCCGGAGTAGCTAGAAAAACGGCTAATGTGGTACTCGCTCACGCTTACGGGATTATTGAGGGGGTGACAGTAGATACCCACGTTAAGCGCTTAAGTAATCGTTTGGGTTTAACTACTAATAACGATCCGGTGAAAATTGAACGGGATTTAATGGCTTTACTACCTCAACCAGATTGGGAAACTTTTTCTATTAGTATTATTTACCACGGCCGGGCGGTTTGTAAAGCGAGAAATCCCGCTTGTTTTTCCTGTCAATTAGCCCCTCTTTGTCCCACAGCAAACAGTAAACAGTAAACTGTAAACTCACACCTGATAACTGATAACTGAATCACTGATAACTGATAACTGATGACTGATAACTGATGTGGGGGGCTATAATGGGAAAAAATAACTCATCCATCAATCTTATGAGTCAAGGATCACGGCAAGAAATAAAAACCCAAGCAATAATCCTCGCTACCTTTGTGGCGATTTTTTGGCTGTTAGAGATTTTAGATCAATTTGTTTTTCGGGGCAGTTTAGACTATTTCGGGATTATTCCCCATCAAGTCATCGGATTGCGGGGTATTCTTTTCGCACCTTTCCTACACGGGGACTTTCCCCATCTTATTGCTAATACGGTTCCTTTCCTGATTCTCGGTTGGTTGGTGATGTTACAGGAAACCAGTGACTTTTTTATTGTGACTGGGTTAACTATGCTGGTGGGGGGGTTAGGAGTCTGGTTATTTGCTGCTCCCGGATCCATCCATATCGGGGCAAGTATCTTGATTTTTGGCTATTTAGGTTTTTTATTACTGCGGGGCTATTTCCAGAGAAATATTCCTTCTATACTCTTGTCAATTCTAGTCTTTTTACTCTACGGTGGCACAATTTGGGGCGTTTTGCCTTCCCGTCCGGGGATTTCTTGGCAAGGACATTTATTCGGTTTTCTAGGCGGGGTTTTAGCCGCCAAATTAATCGCCACCGAAAAGAAACATTATTCTTAAATGGGGGAACCTTCTATCTCGCTACATACTTCGTAAAAATCGGTGACAGGCGGTTTCGCAAATAGAGGAGCCATGGATTTCAGCAATAATTCATGGGCTTCGCTTTTATTTGCCTCCATATCATCGATTTTATCCCAGATAATTACGGCAATTCCTTCGTCGGTTCCGGGTTTTTGCAACAGAAAAGCCCCCTGGAATCCCGTAGAATAGGTGGAAACGGCCTTTTCGTAGAGTTTTTGGGCCTCGGAAAAACACCCCGGTTTAAATTCACCAATAGCCACATAGGCATATTTATGTTTGAGAAAATCGAGAAATTCTGGCATGGCAATCAGGGGAAATGGAATAAATCTTTCTTTCTACTCCTATTAAAACTTAGATCGATCGCTCCCCCTGCCCCATCGACATATTTTTTTAACTAAGCTTGCCCCAATTGTCTCTTTTTTTTGTTAGCTTATATGTAGTCGTTATGAGTTCGTATAAATTCTATGATCAAAATCGTTGGTATTAATGGCAGTTTACGCCCAGGATCCTATAGTGCGATGGCGTTAGAAGTTGCTATCAGTCGAGTAGGGGCGTTAGGAGTAGAAACGGAGATAATTGACCTGAGAAAACTCTCTTTACCCTTCTGTAACGGGGGAGATGACTATTGTGACTATCCCGATGTGGCCAAAATGCAGCAAACGGTTAAATCGGCAGCGGGATTAATTTTGGCGACACCGGAATATCATGGCAGTGTGAGTGGTGTGATGAAGAATGCCCTAGATTTAATGAGTTTTGAGGAGTTATCGGGAAAGGTTGCGGGGTTAATCAGTGTTTTAGGCGGCCAATCCAATAGT
This sequence comes from Microcystis aeruginosa LEGE 91341, assembly GCF_015206885.1. GTDB lineage: Bacteria > Cyanobacteriota > Cyanobacteriia > Cyanobacteriales > Microcystaceae > Microcystis > Microcystis aeruginosa_H. Next base: position 5,285 of record NZ_JADEXY010000047.1, read on the forward strand.
AACGCCCTAAATGATTTAAGAATTATTCTCCGTTGGGTTCATGCTTGGGTAATTCCCGAACAAATTAGCTTAGGACAAGCGTGGAAAGTCTTCAACGAAGACGGAAAAATCCTTGACGAGAAGCTTTCCCAACGTTTTGACGCTTTTGCTGCAAGTTTAGTCGATAATACGCGTAAACTCAACGGGATCTAGTAATATCGATGGTGATTTTACCAGTGAAATGGGGAATTGGGGCGGCGGGTTTCGATAATTGTACTCTTACCTGTCGCACTCGATCGAGTTGTAGGATATCCTCAGCGATGACTGTGGCCAATTTTTCCACTAGGGCAAATTTGCCGGTTTCAATCTGGTGTTTGACAATTTCGATCGCCTGTCGATAATCTAGGGTATCTTCAATTGCGTCACTTTTGCCAGCAATGCTGATATCAACTTCTAGGGATAAATCCACCTCAAACCATTGACCTAAAACCTGTTCTTCGGCCAGATATCCTGTGTAACCGTAGGCACGAATTCCTGTAACGTGAATAGTATCCATAGATAGTTAAATTAAAAAACTGGTAGCGTTGGTCACAAATTTACGAGAAACTCTATAAGTAAAAAGCAATCTCGGAGTCTGGAAGTCTCCTCAAGTATTTTTACATTTTTGCAAAGGAATGTTAAGTTTTAGGGTATTAAATGAGTAACCTTGATAGCCATGGCTCCTAAAATAGCAGGGATTATCTGTACCCACAACCGCGATCACTACCTAGAGGGAGCGATCGATAGTCTTTTGGCGCAAACCTGCCCAGATTGTGAGATTTTAGTGGTTGATAACGCATCTACCGATAAAACCCGTCAAGTGGCCGAGTCGCGTCTGGGAGATGGGCGCCTAAAATATGTTTACGAACCTATTTTAGGGCTATCTACCGCCAGAAATCGCGGGGCCAAGGAAACTAGAGCACCTATTTTAGCTTATTTGGATGACGATGCGATCGCTAGTCCTCAATGGTTGCAAATTCTGTTAAATGCCTACGAAAATAACGAAAAACTGGCAGTAGCAGGGGGAAAAGTCACCTTAATTTGGCCGCCGGGCTACAGTCAACCCAATTGGTTATCCGATCAGTTAGCAGGGAGTTTAGGGGCTTTCGATTTGGGCGACAATGTGGTATATATCAGCCAAGCGGATTTAACTCCGCGAGGGGTTAATTACTCAATTCGGCGGGATTTCTTGGAGAATATTGGCGGTTTTGATCCTAATTTGGGAAGAATCGGCAAAAAACTTCTCTCTAACGAGGAATTATACACTACAGAACTGGCACTGGCCCAGGGATGGCAAGTGGGCTATTTTCCCGCAGCACTGGTGGAACACAATGTTGCCCCAGAAAGAATCAATCGTCAATGGTTTATGCGTCGCAGTTGGTGGCAAGGCATCAGCGAACACTACCGGGAAGAAGTGGCAGGAAGAACGGGACTGGCTCAATTTGGGCGAGGAGGTGAGCGATTGGTGAGAGGATTGGTTAAATCTGTCAAATTTATCAATGATCCTGCTAAAAGCTTTGATAATCTTCTCTATGCCTATGGACAAATCGGTTATTTAAGCGAAGCCGTCAAGGCGATGTTAACTCCGCAAAAGTAAATTATTGTAAATAAATGGGTAAAAAAGCGTTAATTTGTGGTATATCGGGGCAGGATGGAGCCTACCTAGCCGAATTACTGTTAAAAGCAGGCTATACAGTTTGTGGCACCTCCCGCGATGCCCAAATGTCCTCTTTTAGCAACCTGAAACGTTTGGGAATCAAGGAACAGGTAAAACTAGAATCAATGTCACTGAATGACTTTCGCAGTGTCCTACAGGTGTTAATTAAAATTCAGCCCGATGAGGTCTATAATTTGGCTGGACAAAGTTCTGTGGGTTTATCTTTTGAGCAGCCAGTGGAAACCTTAGAAAGTATTGCCACGGGAACCTTAAATCTCTTAGAAGCAATTCGATTTACCGGAGCAAAAATTAAATTATATAATGCGGGATCGAGTGAGTGTTTCGGGGATATCGGCGATAATTCTGCCGATGAAAATACCCCTTTTCGTCCTCGCAGTCCCTACGCTGTGGCCAAATCGGCGGCTTTTTGGGAAGTGGCTAATTATCGAGAAGCCTACGGAATTTTTGCCTGTTCAGGCATACTTTTCAATCATGAATCTCCCCTACGTCCCGAGCGCTTTGTTACCCAAAAAATTATCGCTGCCGTGGCTAGAATTGCCCAAGGAAATCCCGAGACTTTACACTTAGGAAATATGGATATTGAAAGGGATTGGGGTTGGGCGCCGGAGTACGTTGAAGCGATGTATTTAATGCTGCAACAGGAGCAACCCGATGATTATGTCATTGCCACGGGAAAAAGTTCAAAACTAGAGGATTTTGTCGCCACAGCTTTTGCTACTGTTGGTTTAAATTGGCAAGATCATGTAATTTCCGATCGAAGTTTATTAAGACCAACAGATTTAGCTATTAGTCGCGGTAATCCCCGCAAAGCTAAGGAAAAATTAGGTTGGCAAGCAAGATACAAAATGACCGATATTGTCCGCATGATGGTGGAAAATCGTTTAGGGAAATAGCTATGAATATCTTAATGATTAGTTCCACCTTTCCCTATCCACCCAGCAAAGGAGAAACTCAGGGCAGAACTTTTAATTTACTCAAGTATCTCAGCAAAAATCATGATATTACTGTCATCGTTCAGCCTAATACTGATGTTATACTAAATCCGTTGAGCATAGGCTACTTATGAGGAGAGGCAAGAGGCAGAGGGAAAGAGGCAAAAGGGGGAATAAATAATCAGTTTTTAATAAACGAATTTAGTATTAGCAATGAGGAGGTAGAAAAGTTAGGTAAATTTGTTAGTGAATTGGTAATTTTTACCCGTACTCGAGATGCCAAAACTGGAATAATTGCTAAACTGCAAAGATTAGCTCAATCCTGCAACAAGAGATGCAAAACTGGATAGATAGGGCAGTTAATAGTCAAAAATTCTCAGTAATTACCAGTGAAAATAGTGCTAATAAAATTTATATTCGTCCCCAATGTAAAAAGCAAATTAGGACAGTAATTTATCTACATAGTTACCTATATATATCAAACCTGCAAAATTTAATTAGAAATCGGGGTTTCTAGTCAAGAATTCCGGGATAGTCCCTACCTTCCTCTTCTGCGTCGCTATGAACAAAAAACTGTGCAGAAATTCTCAAAAATTATCGTCAGTACTTTATCTAGTTCGAGATTGTTATGGTTTTGAAAATATTGAGCAAGTTACTGATAAAATAAATTAAAATTAAGATACTGATAAGAGGAAAATTAAATCTATGAATACCGAAATTTTTCAGCAATTTTTTGCCTATTGTGTCGGTAGTTGGCAAACCGAAAGAACCTATCATTATCTAGCTGCTCAAGAAGTGGAACGTTCCCGCACTGAATTTCTCATTCAACCCCTCACCAGGGAGATTAAACAGAAAGTTCTGACAGATAATCACTATGCTGATATTGCGGATTTAGAAAGTATTCCGGGGTTTAATTTAGGTTTTTATACCATCTCGGAAAAAGGAGAAGAAGTGCGACAAAATCTTAATCTTTTATTTGTGGTTAAAACAGAAAATAACGGTTATTTAGAAGGGGATTATCTTCGCGATCGCGCCTACGAAGAAGCAAGACCAATTATCTCCGCTTTTCGCTTTGATTCCACCACCAGAGAGTTATTAATGACCACCAATTATACTCGCAGTGTTTCCGTGGATTCAATTACTTTAATCAATCCAGACCTGCGAATTCGCAAAATTATTAACTATCAACGTCCCCAGGAGGGGGAACCCTTAGAAAAAGTTCTCTTGGTCGGTTTTGGGGTTGAGTGTAAAGTCAGTTAAAAAAAATATTTCTTCTCCCCCCTTGATTCTCCAGTCAAGGGGAGATTTTATCATGGAGTAACGATAGGATTAAGGAGCAAAAATAATGCTCAAAATCGGTCAACTTTCCCTAGAAAGTGGTGTTTCGATTAAAACAATTCGTTATTACGAAGAATTAGGACTAATTCAGTCCCCTGAGAGGACAGAGGGACAATTTCGCCTATTTACTCCCGATACTGTCCATCGCTTGCTATTTGTCAAAAGATTGCAGTCCTTGGGTTTGAGTCTGCAAGAGATCCGCGAATGTTTAGTAATTCATGACCATGGAGAATTACCCTGTGGAGATATTCAGGAAAAATTAATTAAACATATTGCTGAGATCGATAAACAAGTGGAACAATTGCTTTTATTGCGTCAACAATTAACCGAAACCCTGCAAGGATGGACGGATACACCTGTAAAAAACGATCAATTTATTTGCCCTAATCTCAAGGTTTAACTATCATGAAAAAGTTAATTTTATTGGTAACTGTAGCACTGATTTCTACTCCTGTCATTGCTCAACATTTACATCTTGGTTCACCTCAACCTCATACTTTACAAGCAATTTCTGACAATATACCAGCTTGGATGTATAACAAGCAACGTAATCATATTTATCCCCAAAGAGGGGTTTATAATAATGCAATTTATAATGTCAGAGATTTAGCTTTAGACTTAAATGCGATCGCTGTTGGTCATGCCTTTGCTTACGAAGATATCGTAACAGGAAAAGCGAAAGATTTAGAAACTAAGACATACCAAAAAATTAATTGGGTTTTAAAAAATCCGCCTAAATTTATGCCCGACGAGGGCAATATTTCCCCAACTTTTGGCAGAAAATACGGCGTTTTAGAACAGGTCTTCGAGTGGGCGCATATTTTCCATGCTCAAACCGTTGATGTTTTAGCCAGCAGCAAATTAACCAACGAGGAAAAAGAAGCAGAAATTGAAAAATTATATCAATTTTACTTGACAAAAGTTCCCTATGCTATTACTGGATTACCGATGAATATGGGTTATCTGGATTCCCAGCCCTATTCTAAAGCTTTTCGGCAGAAATATCCGAAAGTAAATGGCTTATTTTGGGGCTACCATTGGTTACAAGGAACAATGTATGACTTGCTCTATGAAAAGACGCTAGAAGAACAAAAACAAGCTTATAAACAGGTGGGCAAACAATACCATAGTCAGGAATTGTATCGCACCGATCGAGCTTTTATGCCCATGTTTGCCGAACTTAGTCCCAAGTTTGCCCGACGTTTTCCCGCAATATCTAACACCTTCGATAACCTGCATATGTTGCACGATATGGTTAATGATATTCTGGCATCAGATTGGCTAACTCCCCAACAAAAATACGAACAAATTACCCGCGCTATTTGGTTAGTAATGGCTGCTAATCATCGGGAAATGGAAGCAGGAAAAAATTATGGTGGTGAAGGACTACATGATCATCGTTTTGAGTCAGGAATTCCGGGTATGGGATTAATGCCAGCAGATATTTCTCACGAAGGTCATAATCACGAAAATCCTGATAATTCCGAGAAAAAACCTGATGATTCTCAGGGACATGAGGGAGAAGATCACCAACACCATAACCACGAAAATCACTCTCCAGAAATCCCTCCTAATACGGAGAAAAAACCTGACCATAGCAATGCTCAAGAGGAACCGAGAAAATGAGAAGATTTTTATTAATTGCTGTGAGTTTAGTCGTTAGTTTAACTAATCCAGTTTTTGCCAACGATCATAATAATCTGGATTCTGGTCGTCCCCTTTCTTTTGATGATGCTGAAAGTCTCGGTTTTGGAGAACAATCTATAGAATTTGGTACTGGGTTAGTCTTTCCTGAAAACAGCAATGTCGGTGGTGAATTTGATATTGAATACCTCAATGGTATTATTCGTAATGGTCATATTATTATCGGTATTGATCCACAAGTGGGAGGACGAGTTAATAGTGATGACACGGATTTTGATGTGGGGAATTTATCCGTAGGTTTTTTCTATAATTTCAATCGCGAATACGATAATGTTCCTGCTTTTGCTATTCGTACCGATGTGGGATTACCGACGGGAAATAATGCTAGTGGATTAGATTTTCGTCTGCGGGGAATTGCCAGTAAAACTGTCGGTCAATTTGATCGCTTGCATTTTAATCTCGATTTAAACATAAAAACTGACCCCGATAACGGCGATCGATCTTTTTTACCCGCTGCCATTCTCGGTTATTCGCGACCGATTGGTTATCCGAAACGTTTTGATCGCACTTTTCTAGCAGAATTGGGCGTAATTACCAGTGATAATAGTAATGGTGGGGCTTTAATTCGCACTGGTATGGGAATTCGTCAGCAAATTAATCGTCAAGGTGTGATCGATTTCGGTATTGAGGGAGATATTGCCACTAATAGCCATGACCAAAGTCAGTTAAAGCTAAAAATTGGTTATTCTTTCGGATTTTAGCCTAGTAAACTGAAGATTAATCTTCAGGTGATAGGATGCCATTATGATACTAAATCTGGTTATTAAAAACTGATTATTTATTCACCCTTTTGCCTCTTGCCTTTTTCCTGTCCTCATAAGTAGCCTATACTCAACGGATTTATGGCAAAAAATGGGTTATTTAGGACGCTTTCAATTTTCAAACTCTTATCGGTCAAGGGTTTCAGCGATTGATTGTCCTAACCACCCCGCTCTTTGCTATAGTATAAAGCATTGAAAGGTTTTGTCCTTTACATCAAAAAAGGAATAGAGCCTGAAACTCTACTCCTCAATCAAAAATTGCAGTTAATTTCTAACCCTATACTACCACAGAAGTCAAAGCTTCTTTGAGGATAGCGGCTTTATCGGTCTTTTCCCAGGGTAAATCGAGATCATTGCGACCAAAATGACCATAAGCGGCCACATCTTGGTAAAAACGCTCGCCTCTTTCACTAGGTAAACCGCGCAGGTTAAAGGTTTGGATAATGCCGGCCGGACGGAGTTCAAAGTATTTATTGATTAAGTCCAGAATCACATCATCGGCGACTTTGCCAGTGCCAAAGGTTTCCACAAAGACGCTCACCGGACGAGCTACCCCAATCGCGTAACCCACTTGAATCTCGCACTTATCGGCCAAACCAGCAGCGACGATATTTTTAGCCACATAACGGCAAGCATAGGCCGCAGAGCGATCGACTTTGGTAGGATCCTTACCGGAGAAAGCGCCGCCACCGTGACGAGAATAGCCACCGTAGGTATCGACGATAATTTTCCGTCCCGTTAATCCCGCGTCGCCTTGGGGTCCACCAATGACGAATTTTCCGGTGGGATTAACCAGATAACGGGTATTGGCATCGGGTTTAATCTCTAAATCGCTGAAAACTGGCTCTACTACCGCTTTCCAGAGATCACTTTTAATCTTTTGTTGGACGAGATCATTATCAGTGATATCGCCGATACTAGCATCGTGTTGGGTAGAAACAAGGATAGTATCGATACCCACGGGACGACCATCTTCATAAATGACCGATACTTGCGTTTTGCCGTCGGGACGCAGATAGGACAGTTCACCCGTTTTTCTGACTGCCGCTAGACGGCGAGCGATGCGGTGGGCTAAACTAATCGGTAAGGGCATAAATTCGGGGGTTTCATTGCAAGCGAAACCGAAGACAATACCCTGGTCTCCCGCACCAATTTTATCGAGTTCATCATTGCTGAGAAGTTCGCGATTTTCCTGCGCAGCCGTGACACCCTGGGAAATATCGGGAGATTGTTCGTCTAAAGCGACTAAAACGGTGCAGCTATTGGAGGAAAAGCCGTTATCGGCGTTGATATAGCCAATTTCAGCGATTTTCTTGCGAACTAAATCGACGAAGTGAACCTGTGCTTTCGAGGTGATTTCACCAGTAATCAAGACTAACCCTGTATTGACAACCACTTCAGCCGCTACACGACTGTGGTCATCTTGGGATAACAGAGCATCGAGAATAGTATCAGAAATCTGGTCACAAATTTTATCGGGATGTCCCTCTGTAACCGATTCGGAGGTGAACAAATAACGTTTAGACAAGTGATGTCCCTCACATAGTAGTACATTTGAACGTAAAAAGATTCCAAGAAATCTTTGATCATACAGTGTAACAGGGAATTTGTAGAGATCTAGTATTTTCAATAAGAAACCGCCCGAACATTGTCCGGACGGAGTGTGGTGTGAGGAGTGAACGGAAACTTTCGTCTCCGCTAATTCCATTGTAGAGGACAACTTAGAATCTTGAACGACTTGAAACAAACTGGCCAAAAAAATTTTTATTTCTTTAAGGGGTTGACTAATGACCGATCCCCGTCTCGATGATGTAGCCTGAGTAATAGAGGTCGCAGAGCTATATGCCAAGATTATGACAGTCACAGCCGATTATTTAGAACAACTCAATCCTTCTCAGCGCATTGCTGTGGAGCATTTTTGCGGCCCCTTGTTGGTGGTTGCTGGAGCAGGATCGGGAAAAACCAGCGCTTTAACCTATCGTATCGCCCATTTGATCCGTCATCACGGGGTCGATCCGGAAAATATTCTCGCGGTCACTTTTACCAATAAGGCTGCCCGGGAAATGAAAACGAGAATTGAAAAAACTTTTGCTCAACAAAAAGCACAGGAAAAATACGGTCAAAGATTAGAACTTTTGGAAGAATACGAACAGAAAAAACTCTTTTCTCAAGTTTATCGGAATTATACTAAAAAACTCTGGATCGGGACTTTTCACAGTCTTTGCGGTCGGATTTTGCGCTATGACATTAATAAATATCAGGATGAATATGGTCATAGTTGGCAAAGGAATTTCTCAATTATGGACGAATCGGATGCCCAGAGTTTGGTGAAAAATATCGTCACTAAACAAATGAATTTAGACGATAAAAAATTTGATGCTCGCAATCTACGTTATGCGATTAGTAATGCCAAAAATTTAGGTTTAACCCCCACAGATTACGCCAGAGAAAACCCTCATTTTCGGGGAAGGGTCATTTCTGAGGTTTATCAGGCTTATCAGATGCAATTGGCACAAAATAACGCCTTAGATTTTGATGATTTGATACTGATTCCAGTCCGTCTTTTTCAGCAAAATGAATCTATTCTCGGTTATTGGCACACGCAATTTAAGCATATTTTAGTCGATGAATACCAGGATACTAACCGGATTCAGTACGAGTTAATTAGGCTTTTGTCCACCAATGGTGAAACGAAAAAAAATGAATGGAATTGGACGGATCGATCAATTTTTGTGGTGGGTGATGCCGACCAATCTATCTATAGTTTTCGGATGGCAGATTTTACTATTCTGCTCAATTTTCAAGCGGACTTTGGCGATGGTTTACCCGATGATGATACTCGCACGATGGTGAAATTACAGGAAAACTATCGTTCACGGGAAAATATTCTGCAAGCGGCCAATAAATTAATTGAAAAGAATAGTCAAAGAATCGATAAAGTCCTTGTTCCCACCAGAGAAGGAGGCGAGAGTATCTATGTTTTTAAAGCCAGAGATGAACAGGAAGAAGCGGCTTTCGTTATCGATAAAATCAGAGAATTTACCCAAGAAAACCCCGAATTAAATTGGGGGAGTTTTGCCATTCTCTACCGAATTAATGCCCAATCTCGTCCCTTTGAAGATGGGTTAATTCGCAATAATATCCCCTATAATATTGTCGGTGGATTTAAATTTTATGATCGACAGGAGATTAAAGATGCGATCGCTTATTTACGAGTGATTGCCAATCCTGCTGATACCGTTAGTTTACTGAGAATTATTAACACTCCCCGGCGCGGTATTGGTAAAACCACAATCGATAATTTGCTCAAAGCTGCCCAAGAATTAGGAGTACCTTTATGGGAAATTATCAGTGATGAAACTTCCGTTAATACTCTCGCTGGTCGTGCCACTAAAAGCATCAATAAATTAGCTAAAACTATCCAAAACTTGCAAGAAAAAATCACCGATTTATCCGCTAGTGAAATCCTAGACCAAATCATGGAAAATTCGGGATATATTGACGAATTAAAACAGCAGGGAACCGAGGAAGCTGATACCCGGATCGAGAATATTCAAGAATTGTATAGCGCTGTGGTACAATTCCAAGAGGAAAACGAAGAAACCAATCTCCAGGAATTTCTCGCTAGTGCTAGTTTAGCCTCGGATTTAGATAATCTTCAGGAAGGTCAAGAAAAAGTCTCGTTAATGACCCTTCATTCTGCCAAAGGTTTAGAGTTTCCTATCGTCTTTTTAGTCGGTTTAGAACAGGGCATTTTTCCCCATAATCGTAGTTTAAACGATCCCATTGCCCTTGAGGAAGAACGCCGTTTGTGTTATGTGGGAGTGACTCGGGCCAAGGAACAATTATTTTTAACCTGCGCAAAAGAAAGATATGTTTGGGGAAATAAAGAGATGAAGGTAGCTTCCCAATTTTTGCAGGAATTGCCCCCAGAATTGCTCACAAGCAACCTGAAACCGAAAAAGACCCCAAAAGTGGTTCCTATGGAAAAAGCTGTCTCTGATCAAAGAAAATGGCAGGTAGGCGATCGAGTGTTACACTCTACTTTTGGCGAAGGAGAAGTGACGCATATCCTCGGTACGGGCAAAAAAATGAGTCTAGCGGTCAAATTTTCGGGTTTAGGTCAGAAAATCATCGATCCTCGCACCGCACCCATGCAACTTATCCACGAATAGGGAAGGACTTTAAGGAGTATTGCTAATCTCTACAATTATTGTTCCTTGCTCTAGTTGTTTCAACGCATCGGGTAAAGTAGCTGTCAGTAATCGCCGCAGATTCTGATTTGTGACATTACCACAGGTTAACCATAAAATTTGAGGAGGTGTTCCCAGACGACAAACCAAATCAATAAAGTCACTATCTTTCGTCATAATCACGGCATTTTCCGCTCGCGCTGCTGCAAAGATGTCGATATCTTGAGCATCTCGAAGGGATAAGTCTCGCAGGGACGATGCTTCTAAATCAAAGGTCGCTGATAACCAGCTTGCTAGAGTTGGAGGTAGTTGAGCATCAATCCAAATTTTCATGCCGTTAGTTTAGGAAAATCCGTACACCGTGCTGCAAAAAGTAAACAAGCTTGGATATCTGCGAGTTCCAAATCGGGAAAGTCTTCTAGAATTTCAGTTATGCTCACATTCTCCGCTAACATTTCCAAAATATCCGTTACTCGAATTCGCATCCCCCGAATACAAGGACGACCACCACACTGGCCGGGTGTTTGAGTAATGCGGGTAAGCAAGCTAACTGTTGAGTCCATAGAACGCATCTCGAAGATATTTAGTCTGCATTTAATTATCTTATCTGGTAATCCTAACAACCAATCCCTAACAGCCAACTGACACCCCCTGATTCCTCAACTCCGATCGCTACCTGCTGTTAAAATAGAGAATTGCGGTCAGACTAACGATAAAATTGAGAAGCTAAATCCTTGATTCTTAATAGTTGTTGAGAAACTTTCCGCCTACTATCGCAATTATCCGATAATATGGGCAACAGCGAGTTAGTCTATTCAGTCTGTTAAAATTGACCCCCGTTGGTCGTATTCGCGCACTGTCTAACCTTTATGATGAGGATCAGTTAATATGGAATCAATGCAACCCACCGAAACACAAAATCCGATTAGAACAGATTTACCCGGGTCTCTGAGCAAACCCAGCAGCAGCAGCACCGAACAGATTTGGTCTGAATATGTAGAACCAGTTTGGGATTCGGTAATGTCCTATCTGGCTAATGTCCCCGATTATATCGGTAGTTTCTTCTCTGGATACAAAAAACCTTTAATCGTTCTGGGGGCAATTTTAGCGAGTTTTGTCACCGTAAAAGTTACCCTAGCGGTTTTAGATGCGATCGATGATATTCCCCTCCTTGCTCCTATCCTACAATTAGTTGGGATCGTTTACACTGGTTGGTTTGTCTGGCGCTATCTGCTCAAAGATGAAAATCGTCGCGAGTTATTAGCCGAAATTGATGCACTAAAAGCGCAAGTTTTTGGCAGTCACAATAACACTTTATAGATAGAATCAAGCATAAAAAACAAAGGAGTTGAGTGTTTCCGCTCAACTCCTTTGTTTTTGCACAACAGCTTACACTAGAGTTCTTGCATAAGTAGGGTTTGCGGCAAAAAGCCGGTTTCACCGATAGGTTATTACCCGAATGCTTCGCCCCTAGAGGACGCGGGCCGATGAAGACGCAAGGTTTAGAAGTACGATTCTCTCAAAATCTTGCACCTGTTTCGCGAGAAAAGCCACAAAACCGCTACCTTGCCTACATTTCACATTTATTCAGCAAACCCTAATTAATTTTTGAGAGGGCAAAAATGAGAAAAATAGACATAAAACTGCCTAAAATCTCTAAATAGAGCATTTAATTGATTAATGCTCATTCTTAATTCTCCTGACTCCTGACTCCTGACTCCTGACTCCTGAATCCTGACTCCGTTCGGCTGAGCTCACGGCCGAAGCCTAACCCCACCAACAAACTTTTTCAGCAAACCCTAGCTTAACACCATAGTTCGGGAACCCGTACCGATCGAGCCGTTGTCAGGGGGCCTTCTATTTCGGTAAATTAGCACTCGGAAGGTAAGAGTGCTAATCTGGAAAAGGCACTTACCCAAATACAAGACAAACGGAGGATATTCCATGGCTGCAGTCAGCATCAATGTAACAACTGTTAAACCCCTAGGCGATCGAGTTTTCGTTAAAGTTAGCCCCAGCGAAGAAAAAACCGCCGGTGGCATTTTCCTTCCCGATGCCGCTAAAGAAAAACCCCAAATCGGAGAAGTCGTGGCCGTCGGCGCTGGCAAACGCAACGATGACGGTAGCCGCACCCCTGTGGAAGTAGGTGTGGGTGACAAAGTTCTCTACTCCAAATATGCAGGAACCGATATCAAACTTGGTGGCGAAGAATACGTTCTCCTCTCCGAAAAAGACATTCTCGCCTCCGTTTCCTAATCATCTACCCTTGAAAACCCCTATTTTGCACGAATAACGATACATTATGGCTAAATCTATTATCTACAACGAAGATGCTCGTCGCGCCCTAGAAAAAGGCATGGATCTGCTGGCCGAAGCGGTAGCCGTCACCCTTGGCCCCAAAGGTCGTAACGTCGTCCTCGAAAAGAAATTTGGCGCACCCCAAATCGTCAATGATGGCATCACCATCGCTAAAGAAATCGAACTGGAAGACCATATCGAGAACACCGGTGTGGCTTTAATTCGCCAAGCCGCCTCAAAAACCAACGATGTAGCAGGGGATGGTACAACTACCGCCACCGTTCTCGCCCACGCTATCGTTAAAGAAGGTTTACGCAACGTCGCCGCCGGTGCTAACCCGATTTCTCTGAAAAAAGGGATCGATAAAGCTGCCGATTTCCTCGTCAGTCAAATCGCTAAACACGCGAAACCCGTAGAAGATTCCAAAGCGATCGCACAAGTGGGCGCTATCTCTGCCGGTAACGATGATGAAGTAGGTCAAATGATCGCCTCGGCCATGGATAAAGTCGGTAAAGAAGGCGTAATTTCCCTAGAAGAAGGGAAATCGATGACCACCGAACTAGAAATCACCGAAGGGATGCGTTTTGACAAAGGTTATATCTCTCCCTACTTTGTCACCGACACCGAACGCATGGAATGCGTTTTTGAAGATCCCGCTATTCTGATTACCGACAAAAAAATCGGTTTAGTGCAGGATTTGGTTCCCATTCTCGAACAAGTGGCCCGTCAAGGTAAACCCCTAGTAATTATCGCCGAAGACATTGAAAAAGAAGCTTTGGCAACCCTAGTGGTTAACCGTCTGCGCGGTGTTCTTAACGTCACTGCGGTGAAAGCCCCTGGATTTGGCGATCGCAGAAAAGCGATGTTAGAAGATATCGCCGTCTTAACCGGTGGTCAAGTAATCAGCGAAGATGCGGGTTTAAAACTGGAAACCACCAAAATTGATAGCTTAGGTACGGCCCGTCGTATCACCATGAACAAAGATACTACCACCATCGTCGCCGAAGGCAACGACGTGGCAGTGAAAACCCGTTGTGAGCAAATTCGCCGTCAAATCGAGGAAACCGATTCTTCCTACGATAAAGAAAAACTGCAAGAACGTCTGGCTAAATTAGCCGGGGGTGTGGCAGTGATTAAAGTCGGTGCCGCTACGGAAACGGAAATGAAAGACCGCAAATTGCGCCTAGAAGACGCAATTAACGCCACTAAAGCAGCCGTAGAAGAAGGTATCGTCCCCGGAGGTGGTACTACTTTAGCTCACCTGGCTCCCCAATTGGAAACTTGGGCCAAAGAAACCCTACACCATGAAGAATTAACCGGTGCTTTAATCGTTTCTCGCGCCATTGCTGCTCCCTTAAAACGGATCGCTGAAAATGCCGGCCAAAACGGTGCAGTTATTGCCGAACGAGTGAAAGAAAAGCCCTTTAATGTCGGTTATAATGCCGCTACTGGTGAGTTCTCCGATATGTTTGAGGCGGGTATCGTTGACCCCGCAAAAGTGACTCGTTCTGCCCTACAAAATGCCGCTTCTATCGCCGGTATGGTTTTAACTACCGAGTGTATTGTGGTGGATAAACCCGAAAAAGAAAAAGCCGCTGCTCCAGGCGGCGGTGGTGACTTCGACTATTAGTAATTAGTCTATTTTTTCTCGACTCGATCGCACTTAAGTGATCGAGTTTTTTTTGATGAAAAAACATCACTTCAGGTTAAGGAAAGTACAATTTTATCCCCGGCGCTTTTTCCTTGCGGTAAAATATTGATAGCTCGATCGGGTATCCCGATTTACAGCCCACCATGCGGAACAAATCTGGATTGTTAACTTATACCACGATGTCGAAAAAAGCGAAAGGATTCGGTCAGTCGCCAACTCCCACGAGAAAATTTAAGGATTTTCTCCTTGCTTTTGGGGATTTTTATCGAAAAAATTCCAAAGATGAAACGAAGCTACAGCAATTTTTAAAAGCAAATATTAATAAATTAGATGATTTACTTTCAGACGCTTTACCTTTAGTCTTCACAAGCTTAATCGCCGATAAATCAATAGACGAGCGAGAAAAAATAGCCAGCCTTTTCGAGAATTTTGCTGTCACCATTGACAAGTTTCCGTTAGGCGATCGAGCAACAAATTTAGAATTAAGTATTATTGCTCATAATCTCAGCCTAAAAATTTACACCCGCAAGGATTCCCCCGAACATTGGGCGCAAATCCTCAATAACCTTGCCCTCGCTTACAGTAATCGAATTTCGGGCGATCGGTCGGAAAATCTAGAGAAAGCGATTGAACTGTACGAGCAAGCTTTAGAAGTCTATACCCGCGAGAATTCCCCCGAACATTGGGCGCAAATCCTCAATAACCTTGCCCTCGCTTACAGCGATCGAATTCGGGGCGATCGGTCTGAAAATCTAGAGAAAGCGATCAAACTGTACGGGCAAGCTTTAGAAATTAGAACCCGCGAGAATTTCCCCGTCGATTGGGCGATGACCCTCAATAACCTCGCTATCGCTTACAGTAATCGAATTCGGGGCGATCGGGCGGAAAATCTAGAGAAAGCGATCGAACTGTACGGGCAAGCTTTAGAAATTAAAACCCGCAAGAATTCCCCCGAACATTGGGCGACAACCCTCAATAACCTCGCTGTCGCTTACAAAAACAGAATACTGGGAGATCGGGCTGAGAATCTAGAAAGGGCGATCAAACTGTACGAACAAGCTTTAGAAGTCTATACCCGCGAGAATTTCCCCGAAAATTGGGCGATGACCCTCAATAACCTCGCCAACGCTTACAGTAATCGAATACTGGGCGATCGTGCGGAAAATCTAGAACGGGCGCTCGAACTGTACGAGCAAGCTTTAGAAGTCTATACCCGCGAGAATTTCCCCGTCGATTTGGCAAGAATCCTTAATAACCTCGCTATCGCTTACAGTAATCGAATACTGGGCGATCGGTCAGAAAATCTAGAGAAAGCGATCGAACTGTACGGGCAAGCTTTAGAAGTCTATACCCGCGAGAATTTCCCCGAAAATTGGGCGATGACCCTCAATAACCTCGCTATCGCTTACAGTAATCGAATACTGGGCGATCGGGCTGAGAATCTGGAGAAAGCGATCAAACTGTACGGGCAAGCTTTAGAAGTCTATACCCGCGAGAATTTCCGCGAAAATTGGGCGAAAAGTCAGCATAATTTGGCCAATGCCTATCGCGAGCGAGTTTTAGGAGAGCGGAAGGACAATTTAGAACAGGCGATCGATCTCTACAATCAAGCCGCTCAAATCTTTACTCGCGCCGCACTTCCCGTGCAATGGGCAGAGAATCAAGGGGATTTGGCAGAAGCTTTGATGCAACGGGATAACCCCGGCGATCTCGATACTGCGATCGCTCTACTCCAAGAAGCTCCAGAAGTCTCCCCCGCAGGTTGTCAAGATTTTATTGACTCTCAGTATCGATTAGGAATAGCTCTTTCTCAAAGGTATGATCGCGACAAAAATTTCGACGATCTCCGACAGGCTTTAGTAGCTTATAAAACCGCCCTAGATCTGATTAGTCCCGAACATTACGATCGAAAAGATATCTGGAAAGCGCTGCCCACTACCCAAACCATTCTCGGTAGTCGTCTGGTGCGGGATGGCGAATGGCAGCAAGGGTTACAACTGTTGTTAAATAGCGTCAATCAACTTAGCACCAGTGACGATCGCCTAGCCCATGCGAACGCGCTCTACCACACCGGCCGCGCCTACGAAGTTCTGTCCGATCGAGAGAAAGCCCGTCTCTACTATCGCGATGCCCTGCGTTGGTACGAATATTTACAGGATTTACCCGGAATCGCCAAAAGTCGCGCCGGATTGGGGACTGTTTTCGTATCCCAAGGAC
Organism: Microcystis aeruginosa LEGE 91341; assembly: GCF_015206885.1. Classification (GTDB taxonomy): domain Bacteria; phylum Cyanobacteriota; class Cyanobacteriia; order Cyanobacteriales; family Microcystaceae; genus Microcystis; species Microcystis aeruginosa_H. The sequence continues at coordinate 22,075 of NZ_JADEXY010000047.1, forward strand.
ATCTAGAGAAAGGAATGGAGGAACTCGATCGAGCGAAGGCAATCTACCGACAACTACCACAGACCGATCCCGATAAAGTGGAGGAGATAGACATTATTTATCAAGCTTCTCGACGGGCGATCGAACGACAAACCAGCGAGGTATATTTATGACAAGTGCCGATGATCTTTTTAAGCAATCCTTTGACAATATCCAACGGTTAGGACTGAAGGAAATCCCCTTTACCGAAAGCCCGATCGATTTAAACAGCGATACCCTCGATCGTGTTTTTACCGGGCGAAAAAATGAATTGACGCGGGTGTTTAATCTGTTCCAAAGTCGCGAGCGTCGTCGGATTCTGGTTTCCGGTCGTTTAGGAATCGGCAAAAGTGCTTTTTTACTGGAAGCATTGTCGGTTATACGCCGCAATCGTCCGCAAATGTTGACTACCTATATATCTCTACCCGCAGGTTTAGATATCGCCACTACAGCACTGATCGCCCTCGCTAGAGCGATGCCAAATGACGATTGGGCGCAGCGTCAACTCCATCAGATGGGAATTCCCACCGCCAAAGTGTTAAAAGAACGCGGGGCGGAAGTGGGGGCTAATGCAATCCTTACGGGTAAACTTACCGAGAAAGATTTACCGCTCACGAAATTTCAATATCCGACTGTGAGCTTCGATACATTGTTAGAGCGGGCGCAAACAATATATCCGCAGGGGATTCTGATCGCGATCGATGATCTAGATAAACAAAATCCTAGTGTGGTACGGCAAATGATGCACGACGCGCAGGGAATGTTAAAAGGTCGGGCTTGGTTTATGCTGACGGCGCACCCCATCGGGATGACGGGAGATTTATTAACCAGTGAACGCGGTTTATTCGACTTGCAATTGCCGCTAGAAGAACTAGATGCGGATACCACATACCAGATGTTAATTAACTATCTCAACAGTGCCAGAATTAAAAACGATTGTACCGATCCGAAAGATGACAGGTGTGTACTTCCCTTTTTACCGGACGCGGCAAGAAGTTTTTGCGAGGTTTCTCTCGGCAGACCCCGTTTGTTCAACCGCTTGGGGAATATTGTACTCTCCACTGCGGCCGATCTTCAGGTTAAAACAATCACAATGGAAGTTCTCGAACAAGGATTAAGAGCAGCCGAACAGGATTTCCGACAACAAGCGGCCTTAAACGCCAAAGAGGAAAGAATTCGTCTGCTTTTGCAACGCAAAGGTAATATCTCCGACGATTCGATCACCATCGATGAGCTTGAAAGTTTAGGTTTTCGGGCATTTAGTGATATTTTGCCCTTTCTAGAAAGATTGGAAGAAGCTGATCTAGCTCAAAGGTTAAATCAAGAGGATGTGACGGTTTTCGAGCCGATCCTTCTCCCTCCGGCGGATTGAAGGGAAAACGAAAATACACCGGCAAAAATCGATCGCTGTTCCCAGAAAAATCCTTTAAGGATTCGGGATCGATCGCACCAGCAAAGTCAGAATACTGGTTAATACTGCCACTACCACGGGAATAATCAACGATTTTGATCCCTTAAGGTCAGAGACATCCTGAATTAAAGCGTCCTGTGTTCCCTCTACTTTTTCCAATCGCCTATCAATACTTTTGAGTTCGGGTTTCACCTCGGCCATATCTACTTTTAGATCAGCGACATCTTTCTGTAAAGAGTCTAACTTGCCTTCGATTCTTGTTAGAACAGTTTCTAGGGAATAGGTGATAGTGACGGGGGATTGACTCATCTGAATTTCCGGGAACATTCGATCGCCTAGTAATATTGTCGGCTATTCTTGTAGGTGATACACTCTTTACCAATGTTCTAAAATCAGTCCATCTACATAATTAAAATCAGTATCATCTGTCACCAATACCCAATTATTTTCTATACATTGAGCAGCAATCCATAGATCATTCATGGGTATGGGTCGTCCTTTGCGCTTCAAAGCTAACCGAGTTTGAGCATAAACCGAGGCAGTTTCTTTCCCCAACGGTAAAACCGTACAGGCTTCTATAAAATCCAAATAACGAGGTAAATTTTGTAAGGGGCGCGTGGAATTTTCCGCACCAAATAGTAACTCTCCCACCACAACCATTGGTAAAATGATTTCTGGTAGTACCAGCACTCTTTTAGTAACCCCTACGTCTCCATTTAAAAAACGAATTGCTGCAGAAGTATCTAAGGCAATTTCACCACTCATTGACATCTACCTGACGACATTCTGTTTTAATGGCTTGTTGTAGTTCTTGTGCCTCTGAATCGCTTAAAATGCCTGAAAACTTGGCCAGAGGATGACTGTTGCCTGTTGCCTGAACTCGATGTAAAAAATCTAACACGGTTTCTATTAGATCATCAGGTGCTTGTTCGAGTTCTTGAATTAATTGTTGACGATGGTTCATAGACAGTCTTAACGAGTAATACAGTAAATGTGATGACTACCTTGAATTCTCAATAATTCCCATCCGTGACGCTCTAAAATTTTGGCGAACTTTTTCCCGGAAATCGATTTCATATTGCTATCTCTAGAATCCGAGTTGTCGGATCGTTCGGCAAGGATTCCACATCTATGGATAGACAACCTTCGATCGCCTCGTGTAAATTCTCTAGTAGTTCCTCGAAAGTTTCTGCTTGGGTGGCACAGCCGGGGAGCGCCGGGACTTCCCCCCAGAAGCCACCTTCCTCCGCCTCGTGAACGATAACTTTCATTTTCATTACTTATCTCCTAGATCGATCAATGGGAGGGATGGATAGATAAATTATCACCACCCCTAAAATCTAACATTTCTACGGGGTTGTGTAAATAATCAGTCTTCAATAACTGGATTTAGTCTAAATATTGTAGGCTGTTTTTGTAGGTGATGCAATCCTTACCAACGTTCTAAAATCAGCCCATCTACATAATTAAAATCAGTATTAAGACTGATAACTGATAACTGATAACTGATTCAAGGCTGACAGCTATATTAATCCACGGTGCGGCGAATTTGAAGACAACACCATTCTTGACGTTTCCACAGGGCAGCCACTGTCCAGCCTTGAGGTTCTAAAATATCTGTAACTGCTTGTGCTTGGGTGAAGAGGATACCGCTTAAAATTCCCCAAGTATTCGGTTTTGCTAGAAGGGTGATTTCCGGCATTAAAGCGATAATTGTCTCGGCTAAAATATTACAAACGATGCCATCAACACCATCGGGAATTAATTCTAATAACTCCTCGACACTACCCTGACTAACAGCTAAATTTTCGGGGTTAATCCCGTTGAGATGGCGATTACTGCGCGTCGCATTCACCGCAAGGGGATCTGTATCGACAGCATAAACTTTTTTGGCACCCAATAAAATCGCTCCGATCGCCAGTATGCCGGAACCACAACCGATATCGGCGATAATTTTGCCCTCTGGTTGGCTACTTAAAGGCATTTCTAGGGATTCTAGACATAATTGGGTGGTGGGATGCGTTCCCGTGCCGAAAGCGGAACCGGGGTCAATTTTAATCACCAATCTCTGGTTATTTTCCGGGGGATTTAACCAAGCAGGACAGATCAAGAAGCGATCGCCGATTTCGCTAATTTGCCAGTGTTGTTTCCAACTGCTGGCCCAGTCTTCCTCGTTGATTAACTGCCAATGGCTAACAGGTTCAGAAAAACCTAAAATCAAAGCATCCTGCTTTAACCAGAGGCTTAGTGCCTCTAAATCGAGCAATTGCGCTTTAATTTCTGGTATATAGGCCTTAACCTCTAAAGAGGATTGTTTTTTAGCAGTGGCCGTTCCCGAACAGCCAAAATCTTCCAGTCTCCAGAAAACCGTTTCTTCGAGACTAGGTTCGCACAAAACCGTAATTTCCCACCAACTATTAGACATATATAAGTTATCAGTGATCAGGGATCAGTTATCAGATTTGAGTTTTCAGTCAACAGTAATAAGTGACAAGTGCGGAGCTTTCTTTTCACTTATTACTGTTCACTGTTTACTGATAACTGATTTAATCTAGAGTTTCACTGTGTAAGCATCGCGGATACCGGGGACTTTAGTAATTTCCGAGAGCAGACCTTCCGGTAGAGGATCATCGAGACTCAGGGCCATAACCGCATCACCGCGAATAATTTTGCGTCCTACCTGCATACTGGCGATATTGACGTTAAAACTGCCTAAAAGTGCGCCAATTTTGCCGATAATACCGGGCATATCTTGGTGAAGGGTGAATAACATATGATTACTCGGAGGCACGTTAATGGGGAACTCATCGAGGTCAGTAATGCGGATTTCTCCCGTACTTAACAGCGCTCCGGTGACGGAATGAGTCCCCATGGAACCATTAGCTTCCAAATGAATCGATCCCGAATAGTCGCGGGTGGAAGCATCCCGGGTTTCGATTACCCGGATACCGCGTTCCTTAGCTTCGATCGCCGCATTAACATAGTTTACCCGTTCCCGGAGAGCTTGGGAAAGTAAACCCTTAATTGCCGCCACCACCAGAGGTTGACTGTCTTTAGTGGCCAATTCTCCCTGTAAACGGACATTTAACGAGTCACAGCGACCTCCTGCCAACTGACTGACGAGATTACCCATAGTTTCCGCTAATTGCAGATAAGGGCGCAGTTTTTCCATAACATCGGGAGTTAGTCCGGGGATATTAACGGCCGAACGCGCTGGCAACCCGAGGAGGACATCGCGAATTTGTTCGGCCACATCAACAGCCACACCCACCTGTGCTTCCGTAGTCGATGCACCTAGGTGGGGAGTGAGAATGACGTTAGACAATTCTCTTAATCTAGATTCGCCTAAAGGTTCCTGTTCAAACACATCCAAGGCTGCCCCGGCGATTCTACCGGATTCGAGGGCTTCAATTAAAGCCAACTCGTCGATAATGCCGCCTCTGGAACAGTTAATGATGCGGACCGTGGGTTTCATCTTAGCGATGGTTTCCCGACCGATGAGATGCTGGGTTTCGGGAGTTTTCGGGACGTGGAGGGTGATAAAATCGGACTCGGCAAAGAGTAGATCCAGATCCACCAGGGTGCAACCGAGTTGATCGGCGCGTTCTTTGGAAATAAAGGGATCGTAGGCGAGAATTTTCATGCCTAGGGATCTAGCTACTTTGGCGACGTGGGAGCCAATTTTACCTAAACCGACGACTCCTAGGTTCTTTTTATAAACTTCTGTGCCGATAAAGCGATTTCTTTCCCATTTATTCGCTTTTACCGACTGATTAGCATCGGGAATATGACGGGAGAGGGATAACATCATGGCCAAGGCGTGTTCGGCAGCGGCGATCGTGTTACCTTCGGGAGAGTTAACGACAATAATCCCCTGACGAGTGGCCGCAGGAACATCGATATTATCGACTCCTACCCCCGCGCGGCCGATAATTTGCAGTTTGCTGCCCGCTTCGACGATTTCTTTGGTGACGCGGGTACTGGAACGGAGCATCAGTGCGTCGTATTCGGGGATAATTTGAATGATTTCCTCGGCGGATAGTCCTGTTTTCACGTCCACTTGGGCAACCTGTGACAGAATTTCTACTCCTACCGGATCGATCGAATCGGATACCAGAACTTTGGCCATAATCTTTATAACGTGCTTTTTTCAGTCTACGGGCAAATGCTAGACCAATATTGGTATCTAGCCGCAATAGCCCATTCTAGAAGCAAAGGGGGCAGTCTATGGCAAAATTAGCGAAAAGATTTTAGGTTGTCATTCTTAATTGTCGTCCATGGGGTTGATGTCAGGCTCTTGCCGTTGTCACTGAGATATGGCTAATTTAATCACGGTGGTGATCGAGTTTTCCGCTTCTTTTTCTAAGGCTTTTTCTAGGGCTGCCATTGCTTCTGTTTGAAAATTTCTAAGTAGCTGATTATAATTAAATTAAGAATAGATTTTAGGTTCGATCCCCCCTGCCCCCCTTGATAAGGGGGGTTTCTGATAATTTTTAACGTCTGCCTAATTATCATGTTCACACAGTAGAGAAAAAGCCAAAAACCTCCGTTATACTTAACGGAGGCTGGATAATTAATTAACAATTTTTGGCTACAATTTCGCCCCACATTCAGGACAGAATTTATTATTCCAACTGTTAACCGCGCCACAACTGGGACAATCGAGCATTTCACAACCCTTGGTGACAATTTTCGGTAAACCAATCATACGCGCATTACTTTGACCGGGGGCGACCATGGGATAACAATTTTCATCCTTAGTCACGATCGCATTGACTAAAACTGGACCATCATAGGCCAACATTTCGGCAATTTTTGCGGCTAATTCCTCTCGATGGCGAATAGTAATCCCTTTAATGCCGTAAGCTTGGGCTAACAGTTCCACATCTGGCATTCCCACTTCCATATTGGAATTAGAATAACGTTCCCCATAGAAAGCTTCTTGCCATTGACGTACCATACCCTGCCAACCATTATTAATAATAATCGTCTTGGCATGAATATTAAATTGGGTTAGGGTGCCTAATTCCTGTAGATTCATTTGGAAACTGGAATCACCACTAATACAGATGACCTCCTCATCGGGAATGGCCACCTTTACCCCCATCGCAGCCGGTAAACCGAAACCCATCGTCCCCAATCCCGCGCTAGAAACCCAACGTCGGGGACCATTTTTGAGGAATTGGGCTGCCCACATCTGATGCTGGCCCACATCGGTGGTGTAGTAGGCGTGGGGTGCTTGACGGCCCACCTCAACGATCACTTCTTGGGGGGAAAGTCTGCCTTCCGGTCGGGGGACTTGCAGGGGATAATCTTGGCGCCAGCGATCGATCTTGGCCAACCAGGCTTGGCTGCGATCGAGATTAGTGGGATAATCAAATTCTCTGGCTTTGTGGAGTATTTGTTCTAAAACTACCCGCACATCCCCGACAATCGGCACGTCAGGGGCGCGATTTTTGCCCACTTCCGCCGGGTCGATATCCACATGGATTACCTTAGCTTTCGAGGCGAATTCGTCCAATTTCCCCGTTACTCGGTCATCAAAACGAGCGCCGACTGCAATTAATAAATCACACTCGGTCACGGCAAAATTAGCGTAGGCAGTGCCGTGCATTCCTAACATTCCCACCGAGAGGGGATGATGTTCATCAAAAGCACCGATCCCCATTAACGTGGTAGTGACGGGTAACTGAAAACGCTCGGCAAACTCGGCAATTTGGGCGTGGGCATTAGCTGCGATCGCACCTCCGCCAACGTACAGTAAAGGTTTTTCGGCGGTTTCCAAGAGATGTAAAGCGGCCTCGATTTGACGGCGATTGCCCTTAACCGTGGGACGATAACCGGTTAGTTTCACATCTCCCGGTTCGACGGGGATATAATCGCATGGTTCTAAACCGACATCTTTGGGAATATCGACTAAAACCGGTCCCGGTCGTCCTGTACTGGCGATATGGAAGGCCTCAGCGACAATTCTCGCTACTTCGCTGGCATTTCTAGCCACATAGGAATGTTTAACAATCGGGAGAGTAATGCCATAAATATCGGTTTCTTGGAAAGCATCGGAACCGATGGCTGCCCGACTCACCTGACCGGTGATAATTACCATCGGGATGGAGTCCATGTGTGCGTTAGCGATGCCTGTCACCAAATTGGTCGCCCCGGGGCCGGAAGTACCGAAACAGACTCCCACTTTGCCGGTGGCCCTAGCGTAGGCATCGGCGGCATGGGCGGCCGCTTGTTCGTGGCGCACTAAGATATGTTGTAATTCTCCCCGTTCTTCAAAGCGGTAGAGTTCGTCATAGATGGGCAGGATCGCACCGCCGGGATAACCGAAGATGTGCTTAACACCATGACGTTTGAGACTGTCCATCAAGGCATAAGCACCAGAACAACGCTGGGGAACCGTTGTTAAAGAGTCATTGGGCTTGGGAAGTGATGAAACCACAGGGCAAACCGTCCAATTTCTAACTAGAGGGATAATTGCGATTCTGTTGCCTAGGATGCAACTTGAAAAATAGCAAAATTGATAACCTTATACTTTTAGTGTATTCCATCTGACCTTTTTGGCTGCAGTTTTTTTTCTTTTTGCATCTTATCCATGCAATATCTGGGAAGTGGGGTGATGGGGTGTGGAAATTATGAATTATGAATTATGAAT
>NZ_JADEXY010000048.1 GCF_015206885.1 Microcystis aeruginosa LEGE 91341
CCCCGCAACGGCTCCCCCCGCCGTTCCCCCCCGTTCCCAGAAAAAGAACGTATTCACCGGTCGGGCGAAAGAAACCTCGATAATCGCAGTATCGGCATTCTCACGGGTTACGAGGAGACTATTCAGGTTTAAATTGCCCAAACTGGCGGCGATATCCGCGTCGGTGGGGTTCGGTTTCGCTGGACCCTCCCCGACCAAGGGATCGCTAGTCGTGTTCGGTCCGTGACCCGTGTGGAGAATTCCGTTAGTATATGTGACTCCCCCCACAGTAACGTCGGCGGTATCGTTGCGGATCACCCGACCCCCATTGACCAGATCAAACTGACTGACCGTTAAACCGTTGAAAACCACGGAATCGAGACGGACATCTTTAGTGGGATCGTTGAGAAGATTAGGATCTCCAGTTAGGTCCGGACTGGCCGTAACGTTGGTTTGAAAGGAAAAGGGGAGAAAACCCGCCGCGCGTGCGGGTGTTCCGGTCGTTAGAGCCAAGGCCACTCCGGTGGTCGTGGCGGCGATTTTGAAAAGAGCGGCGAGGTGGCGCGACTGCGTGAAAAGATGACTCATCGATAAATGACCTCGTTAGGGGATGGAATCAAGTACAGTAGGCTTATCCGTTTACTGTATTTAGGGTTCTACCATAGCCATTTTTGCGAGTCAATTTATCGAGATATCCTTTATACAAAATATCTTTTATACCGCAATTAGATTGTGTTAAGGTAATTGCTAAGTAGTCGTGCAAAATTAATTTCCTAGTGAAGATAGGCAAGAGGCAAGAGGTGGTTAGATATGTGTAATTAGGGTTTGCTGAATAATGGTAAAACCCTTTTAAAATAAGGCTTTTGACCTGTTAAAGTCCGATGTTCATGCTGCGAAAATAGGATTGGGACTTTCAAAAACCTTGCATTATCCTTCTTGTAGTACATCGCTTGGTACAAAAACGAGGGCAACAAAGCTCGAAAGGACCGGCTACTGACGACCGGCTACTGACTCCTACCCCCAGGAAAAACTTTTTCAGCAGACCCTAATTAATTTTGCTTAGGTACTTACAAAGGAAAGTACCAGCTAGAATGGTGGGATGAGAATGTCCCACTTAAGACAAGGGAAATTTTGTTATAATTGCTTCTAGATAACCCCGATTCCTTTCTTTGTCAACTCTTAAGGTTGATGCGTTTCATTTTTGAATTGGCATTTTAATACTAAATCTGGTTATTAAAAACTGATTATTTATTCCCTCTTTTGCCTTTTGCCTCTTGCATGAGTGCCTCTCCTGATAAGTAGTCTATACTCAACGGTTTTAGTATGATTTCCAAAAGTCTAAAAGTCTTACCCAACAAGGTTTTTAGATTTATTCAGCAAGCCCTAAGTAGTCGTGCAGAATTAATTTCCCACTAGAGATAGGCACTCTGGCAAGAGACAGCCATCAGCTGTTTTATCCCTACTCCCCTGCTCCCTAATCTGTTTCCCAAACCCCAAAACCCGATCAAAATAAAAGACAGCCAGAAGCCTTTATTCAGCTTCTGACTGGCGGAATTTTAACGACGACGGGTTCTTTGTCGTCTTCGGGCTACTGCTTTACGCTTTCTCTTTTCTTGAGGGGTTTCAAAAAATTGATGCTTTTTGATATCCGCATAAATTCCCGCTTTCGCTACCTGTCGCTTAAAACGACGCAGGGCTGATTCGATCGCCTCGTTCTGACCAACTACCACTTGGGTCATTAACCTAATTCACCTCCTTTAATTGCTCTCTGCCTAAAAAATGCCAACTTCTAAATATAGCACAATCTAGGGTAAAAAGCGATCAAGGCGGCCTTTAATCAGGACGAAGGCATCTTAATAGATATCCTGCCAAAGTTTTATTCAGCCACTTGATGATTACGGATGGCTGGGGGATTAAGGTAAAAAGTAGAGCAAACTTTCCTGAACAATCCTTAGTTACTGGAGTTTAGACTAAACTCCAGTAATAATCTAGAAAACTTTTAGGGGAAACTCCAATGCTAGAAATTACCAACAACTGTGTATTATAGCGGTTTTCAGTCTGCTGAGGTACAAAAGTTATGGGTTTTAGGCAAAGGGCAAGAGGCAAAAGCCAAAAGGGAAGAAAAATAGGTGTACCTCACTAGCTTAGGAAACGCTATAGTATTTGTGGTGATTTAAAGGGATTTGACGACACCAGAGGCACGCTATTTTTTGAGATTGCCCGTATTTTAAAAGCCAAACAACCCTAGGCAGCGGGGAGCAAAAAGCGTTCGACTGACGGTTGATAGCTCTTTATTGCTAACCGGACCGACGATGATCTATTCTGGATCCTAGCCCGACTCGCGAATCCCCACCGCCAAAAAAGAATAATGTACTGCGATTACCTGGTTCAAATCCTCACCGCACGCGTCTATGATGTCGCCCAAGAAACCCCCTTGGAATTTGCCCCCAATCTCTCCCGACGCTTGCACAATCAGCTTTTACTCAAGCGCGAGGATATGCAGTCGGTTTTCTCTTTTAAACTGCGCGGCGCCTACAACAAAATGGCGTATTTGTCAAGGGATTTGTTACAAAAAGGCGTAATTGCTGCCTCGGCGGGAAATCACGCTCAGGGAGTCGCTTTGGGGGCGCGGCAATTGGGAACCCAAGCGATTATCGTTATGCCTGTCACCACTCCGCAAGTCAAAATCGACGCAGTAAAAGCCCGGGGGGGGATTGTCGTCCTACACGGTGACACCTACGATGATTCATACACCTATGCACGGCAGTTAGAAGCGGAAAAAGGCTTAACTTTTATCCATCCCTTCGATGATCCGGAGGTAATCGCCGGCCAGGGTACGATCGGTATGGAAATTTTACGACAATATCAGCAACCGATCGAGGCCATTTTTGTCGCCATTGGTGGCGGTGGACTTATATCAGGTATTGCAGCCTATGTCAAGCGTTTACGCCCAGAAATTAAAATTATTGGGGTGGAACCTGTGGATTCAGACGCGATGAATCAATCCCTAAAAGCTGGTTATCGGGTGCGTTTGTCTCAAGTGGGATTATTTGCCGATGGGGTGGCGGTGCGCGAGGTGGGAGAGGAGACTTTTCGTCTCTGTCAGCAGTATGTGGACGAGATTATCCTCGTGGATACGGATGATATTTGTGCGGCGATTAAGGATGTTTTTCAAGATACACGCTCGATTTTAGAACCTGCGGGAGCGTTAGCAGTAGCAGGAGCGAAAGCTTATGTAGAAAGAGAAGGAATTGAGGATAAAACCCTCGTTGCCGTGGCTTGTGGGGCGAATATGAACTTTGATCGTCTGCGGTTTGTGGCGGAAAGGGCGGAATTAGGGGAACGGCGCGAGGCGTTGTATGCTGTGACTATTCCCGAACAACCGGGCAGTTTACGGCGTTTTTGCGAATGTGTCGGCAAACGCAATTTAACCGAATTTAGTTATCGCATTGCCGATGAAAAAGAAGCACATATTTTTGTCGGCGCCCAGATCGAAAATCGCAGCGATGCCAAGAAATTAGCCGAGAGTTTTGAAGCTTGCGGCTTTAAAACCCTCGATATTAGCGATGATGAATTGACTAAATTGCATCTGCGCCACATGGTGGGAGGGCGATCGCATTTAGCCGATCATGAATTATTTTATCGCTTCGAGTTTCCCGAACGACCGGGGGCTTTAATGAAATTTGTCGCTTCCATGAGTCCCCACTGGAATATCAGCGTTTTCCATTATCGCAATAACGGGGCCGATTATGGGCGCATCGTCGTGGGCATACAAGTCCCCCCCGATGAAATGAATCAATGGCAAGCTTTTCTCGATACTCTCGGCTATCGCTATTGGGATGAAAGTCAAAACCCAGCCTATCAGTTATTTTTAGGTTAAATCGCCATTTTCAGGAAGTAATCAGTACAGATGAATCAAGATTTTTCCCATATTTCCGTTTTGAGTCAAGAATTGATCGCCAGCTTAAATATTCAACCCGGGGGGCATTATCTTGATCTTACCCTAGGCGGTGGTGGACACAGCCGCTTGATTTTAGAAACCGATCCCGAAACGACAGTAACCGCCATCGATCGCGATCAAAGCGCCCTAGAAGCCGCTAAAATTAGTCTTGTCCCCTATCTAGATAGCCGTTTAACCCTCTGGTGGGGGAACTTCGCCGATTATAAGGGACAAAATGGCAGTTTTGATGGCATTATCGCCGATTTAGGAGTCAGTTCTCCCCAATTCGATCAGAGCGAGCGCGGCTTTAGTTTTCGCCACACGGCAGCCTTAGATATGCGGATGGATCGCTGTCAATCCCTGACGGCAGCCGATATTATTAACCATTGGCATGAAAAAGAATTAGCGGATCTTTTTTATCAATACGGAGAAGAACGTTTATCTCGTCCTATTGCTCGCTCGATCGTCCAAAAACGTCCCTTTACTACCACCACTGAATTAGCGGCTGTCATCGCTAGTTCTGTACCCGCTAGTTACCGTTATGGACGTATTCATCCGGCAACGCGGGTTTTTCAAGCCCTACGCATCGCTGTTAATCAAGAATTAGATTCTCTCCAACAATTGTTAAATCAAGCCCCCCACTGGCTAAAATCCGGGGGAATTATCGCTATGATTAGTTTTCATAGTCTAGAAGATCGTCTGATCAAGTATGGCTTTCGCGAAAATAATTCCTTGAAAATTATCACGAAAAAGCCGATTATTCCCAGCCGAGAAGAACAGGCTAAAAATCCCCGTTCTCGTTCGGCTAAACTAAGAATAGCCCAAAAGATCGAATCAGAGGTTATCCTATAGCAGTTATCTTAATTGTGAGGTACAAAGTCTCTGGTTTTAGGGAGTCGTTATCTTGATGAGAAAGGCTGTGGTAAAGTAAAAACCAAGAAAGAAAGCCGGTATTTATTCTTGAAAATCATTGACTAAAATAACGCAGTCCCTTTACCAATCTTTCCACTGCCGCTAAAGCCGTTTCTGGAGATAAAGCACCGTAGGCAAGACGCAAATAACAGCCTTCTGTTATACCAAAAGTTGAACCGGGTAACACCGCCACCCGCTGCCGCTCAATTAAACTTTTAACTAACTGAAAATCATCCTTGTCTGTATGAATTTTTAGGAAGAAATAAAAAGCCCCTTCCGCAGTAGCAACATCACAAATATCCCTAATCGATTCTAGAGCATTCAGGCAAATTTCTCTAACTTGACCGATGGTTTTTAACTGTTCTAAAGGATAGCTTTTACCCACCTGCAACGCTCCTAGGGCTGCGTATTGCGAAACCACCGGCGGACAGATTAAAATAGTATCCTGAATCTTATTAATCGCCTCAGATAAATTTTCCGGTACTACCATATAACCAATGCGCCAACTGGCAAAACCGTAGGCTTTTGAGAGACTAAATAAGGAAATAGTCCAGGATTCACTACCAACAATTGCCGCCGGAGAAAAGTGCTGGGCATGGTTATAGGTAAAATACTCATAAGCCTCATCATGAATGTGATAGATGCCTTTTTTTTGACAAATTTGATTGACTGCTTTTAGGGTATTTTCCGGATAAACTACTCCCGTAGGATTATTAGGAGAAATCGTCACCACTGCCTTAGTTTTTTCCGTGATTGCTTCTTCAATGGCGGCTGGACGCAATTGATAATTTTTGTCTGTGGCGACCAAAATTACTTGACAATCAGCCATTTTTATGGCCATTTCATGATTGAAATAAAAGGGAGTATTGAGAATAATTTCATCTCCGGGGGAAGTAATGGCTAAAATAGCATTCATAAAAGCCATATTACTGCCCGCCGTCACAAAAATTGTCTGTTTATCGCCGATTTCTATCCGATTATCTTCGGCTAGTTTTTGCCGAATTACTGCTAATAAGGGGGGAATTCCCGCCACAGATTGATATTGATGATTTTTGGGATTAGCTAAGAATAAAGATAGAGATTTGATCGCTTCCTGAGGTGGATAATAGGAAACAATCCCTTGACCGAGGGAAATAGTGCCGGGGTTCGCTTTAATTAATTGACCGACCACAGGAATAATTGGTGTTTGTACCCCGTCCATGCGAGAGAGAAGGTTTTTCATCAGTTGGCAAGAGATTTGAAGGTATATTGGGGAGGATTGGCTGATTCGATCTCAAACAAAAGATTAACCGCCCGGTAATATCCCAAAGTAATCCTATCGCCACTTTCCAGCCTTTTGCGTCCCGATTGCAGATTTTCCCCATTAAGATAAGTGCCGTTAAGACTGCCAGCATCTTCTAGATAAAAACCGTCTTCTTCCACATAAATAATCGCATGGACGCGGGAAACTATTTCCGCGTTAGGAAGATGGGAAAGATTTAAATCTACCGTCACTTTCGGATTGACCTTTCCCAGATAAAAAAGGTTTTTCCGTCCCGAAATTTCCAAGAGAGTCCCCGTTTCTTCGTGGAGTAGAAAAGCCTTAGACACTTTTTTTAAGGGTTTTTCATTAAACTAATCAATGGAGCCGAGCAGAGTCGAACTGCTGTCCAAATTAGGTATTGACTGTCCGTTCATTCACAGGTTTAGTTTCGATTACCCTCGAAACGGGGACTGTCACTTATCCCGGACAGTGGGATGCTCTAGTTAAAGCTTAGACGGTTAACTAACTAGAGAAAGTTAAACGTGGCATCCGTTGGGGGTTTATCCATAGTCCTTAACGGAGTCAAACTATGAATGCTCGAGTCGATTAGAGACTATTAGGCAGCTACAGGAGCGGCTTTACGAGCGAAAGGAACGATGTTGTTCGCATTTACTTTTTGTTTGAGCCTTTGATTTACGAGAGGAGACTCACTCTCGACCTGTATCACGGGGGAGCTTTCGCTAACCTGTCGAAACCGTTACGGCCCCTTGTGCTTACATTCTGATTATAGCACATTTTTTGATTAAGCTAATTGTGGCTCAATTGGGATTTTTCCGAGCTTCCCAGTCTTCAGAGCCAGTCCAGATGGGAAAAAAGGTTTTTATCGCTGATTTTTGGGAAAATTATCCTATATTTGACCTGTATCACCAGAGACTAAACAATTAATTGAGCGGCTATTGCTCAACTGCGATAACCTGAGTTCGGAATCAGGGAAAACTGCCAAATTTCCCTAATCCGAACTAACCTTGATTACAAAACCTTGTGGGTGTGAGAATGTTGTTTGACGTTATCCTCCGTCCGCACCAGATGAACAGCATTTAAGATGCGTTTTTTCTCTAGGGAAAAGTTTAAATCGTCTTTTTGGCCGCCCAAGGGGATTAACCCTTGCAGGTGGGGTTGATTTTTGTAGGTGCGAGTGGCTGCAATCGCCCTTTCGACAAAATTTTCGCATAATTGGGCATTATCGGGAAAATTACTGGGTATTTGAGGATTATCCTCCTGAAAAACCTCTCCTAAACTCATAGCGCGGGCAAATTCGTAGGAAGTGGGAATCCCTTTGACAATTGCCTCTAGGGCTGCCGAGGGAATCGGTTCCAACACCGCTACTTTTTCTAATTCTCCCTCCCTTCGACCAAGCTCAGGGCAAGCCTGTTTGAGAAAACAAATCGCTAAACCGAATACACAATAATCATCTTTTGTCAAGTCAGAAATGTTTAAGAATTGTGTCGCTGTGGCCATTATTTTGATCCTGAGTCGCTCTTTCTTTAATCTTGCGGGCGATGAGCGATCGAATCAAGGTTTTTATTAAGAGATATGAAGGAGAAAAATTTAGCAGGGTTAGGTCGCCCCAGGACGGAAAAAACTGATAGCTGTTAGACTAGAAACCAGCAGATTAACTGATAAATGAGCTTTATGTCACCCACTCTACTCATCTCCAAAGAACTCCCCACCCTGAAATATAATCCTAGTCTGGAGCGCTTTGATAGCTCTTGGGCGGCCCCTTTGTCCACTCTCCTGGGACTGGGACGGGCTGCCGGGGCAACTTTTATCGAATTTTTCCTGGAAAGAGTCAACTATATCAGTTGTTTAGCCGAAGATGACAGCATCACCAGTCTCTCACCGAAACTATCGACAGGGGCAGGAATCCGCCTTTTTCGCGGTAAAGCTGATTGTTATGTCAGTACCAACGATTTAAGCTTCCAAGGCTTAAAAAATGCCCTAGAAAAAGGTTTATCGATTCTGGGTTTAAACCTACCCAGTCCTAACGCATATATTCCCGAAATCAATCTGGAAATGTTCCGGGATTATGCCACGGTCAAAAATAAAGATATTTGGCTGAATAATTGCAGTTCTTTGCGAGAAATGGGTGATATTCTCCTAACTGCTAACGTTCACCTCAATCAGAAAGCCTCTCACGTCCAATCTCGTCGCGCCGCTTATTTTCGCGATTGGCAAGAAATTTTAGTTGCCGCTAGTGACGGCACTTTTGCCCGGGATATTCGCCTCACCCAATCCGTGGGCTATAATCTCCTCTGTGCCGATGGAACTAATCGTTCTAGCATTGGTAAACGGGTAGGTAGTACCAGTAATCCCGATTTTCTGCGGACGTGGAATGCCGAGGAATCGGCGGCAGAAGTGGCCGAATCGGCGGGTAAAATGCTTTACGCTGACTATGTAGAATCCGGCAGTTATCCCATCGTCATGGCCAATGAATTTGGCGGCGTTATCTTCCACGAAGCTTGTGGCCATTTGCTAGAAACTACGCAAATCGAACAAAAAACCACGCCCTTTCTTGATAAAAAGGGCGAAAAAATCGCCCACGAAAATCTGACGGCTTGGGACGAAGGATTATCCGATAAAGCTTTCGGTACTATCGATATGGACGATGAGGGAATGCCGGCCCAGCGTACTCTCCTCATTGAAAATGGTATCCTAAAAAACTTCATTGCCGATCGCACTGGTTCAATTAAAACCGGCCATCCGCGCACAGGTAGCGGTCGCCGCCAAAACTACACCTATGCGGCCGCTAGTCGGATGCGGAATACCTACATCGCCCCCGGGGAATATACCCTCGATAATCTCTTTAATTCCATCGATAAAGGCATTTATTGCAAAAAAATGGGCGGTGGTAGTGTGGGGGCGACCGGGGAATTTAATTTCGCTGTCGAGGAAGCTTATCTTATCGAAAACGGCAACCTGACTAAACCCCTAAAAGGTGCGACTTTAATCGGTTCAGCTAAGGAGATTATGAATAAAATCTCTATGTGTTCCCAAGATTTAGGTCTAGCGGCGGGTTTTTGCGGTTCCGTCAGTGGTAGCGTTTATGTCACCGTTGGTCAACCCCATTTAAAAGTCGATTCTATTACCGTTGGCGGTCGTTAATCATGGCTTTAGTGATTCTCTACTATTTCCTCATCGCCATCATGATAGTGGGGATAATTGGCGAACTGCTGCCCGCTATCCCCGGCATGAGTTTGATTTTAATCGCCATGGTGGTGTGGGGTTTTGTCACCAAATTCGCGGGGATGGGGGTCGCTTTAACCGTGGCCTTTGTTATCCTTCTCCTCAGTCTGGGGGTGGAATTCCTCGCTAGTTATCTCGGCGCCCAAAAAGTTGGGGCCAGCAATTGGAGTCAAATCGGGCTAGTAGTGGGTTTATTAGCGGGAATATTCGGGCTTTTACCCGCTTTACCCATTGGCGGCCCAATTATCGGCCTATTTATCGGTCCTGTGGTGGGGGCTTTTTTGGGAGAATACGCCTATCGTCGCGATTTGGAATTAACCCCCCGTTTGCAACAATCCCTAAAAGTCTGTGTCGGTATCGTCGTCGGTACGGTTATCGGTCACGTTGCCAAAGCTATGCTGGCCACGGCTGCCGTTATTGTCTTTATTGTCACCACCTGGCCGCATCTCTCTTCAGTTATCAGTTAGAAGATGTTGAATGTTGGGATTTTAGTTGAAATTTCCCCATTCCCCCATTCCCCCACTTCCCTATCACCTATCCTCCAACACCAAAAAAAATCTATGCAAAAAGTTGAAGATATCGCCCAAATCGCTAATTCTAGCGCCCAAGCTTTAGGAATTGCTAAATACGACATCTATGGTTCTTCTGTGGATGAAACCGATGTGGATGTGTTTCAAGGGGAACCAAAACAGGTACAAGCGTCCAATCGTTCCAGCGTTATCGTTCGCGTCTGGAATCAGGATAATCAAGTCGGTGTCACCTCCACCACTGATGTGGACCCGGTGGGACTGCAATTAGCCCTGAAAACCGCCCAAGAAGCCAGCTTTTTTGGGGTTAAGGAAAATGTCCCCGATTTTAGTCCCGCTGCCACCGCACCTACCACAGAAGTGGCCAGCCAAATGTCTAATCAAGCACCTGTATCCACTCTCATCGATAAGTTATTGGCCGCCGAAAAATCCCTACTAACGGCCCATCCAGCTATTGCCAGTGTTCCCTATAACGGTTTGGGACAACAGCAGGTCAGACGTTTTTATCTCAATAGCGACGGGGCAATGCGTCAGGAAGCGCGTAGTTATGCCAGTGTGTATTTATACACCAAAACCGAACAGGAAGGCAAAAAACCCCGCAGCGCCGGTGCTTTTCGGGTGAGTCCAGGCCTGGAAAAATTAGATATCGATGGTTGTATCGAGGAAGCGATTAGCAAAACTGTTAGCCATCTGGACTATCAACCGATTACCACGGGTAAGTATTTGGTGGTTTTTGCCCCCCGCGCCTTTTTGAGTCTAATCGGAGCATTTTCTAATCTGTTTAATGCCCAAAATATTCTTGATAAACAGAGTCTTTCTACTCCTGAATCTTTGGGAACACAAATCGCTGCCACTGCCTTAAATTTGTGCGATGATGCCCTCCATCCGGCTAATGTTTCCGCAGAAACTTTTGATAGTGAAGGCACTCCCACCCATCGTGTGGAATTAATTAAGGAGGGGATTTTGAGTAATTTTCTCCATAGCACGATTACCGCTAAACGGATGAATACGGAACCGACTGGCAACGGTAACATTGGCGCAAAAGTAACGGTTAGTCCCCATTTTTATCACGTTTTTGCTAGTGCTAATCAACCCAAAAGCTATTCTTTGGAAACAGCAGAAAATGTGGTTTTAATTGATAGTTTACAGGCACTTCATGCGGGAGTTAATTCTCTGCAAGGTTCCTTCTCTTTGCCGTTTGATGGTTGGTTAGTTAACAAAAATGAGCGCATTAGTATCGATTCTGCTACCGTAGCTGGAGATATTTTAACACTGCTGAAATCGATTGTTTATCTGGAACCGGAAGCAGTTATTACTCCTAGTGGTGTTTGTCCCTACGTTTGGGTAGAGGGTTTATCAATCACAGGAGAAGCTTAACACTATACCCGACCAAAAATAGGGGGTATTAACCGGGGTAATACCCCCGCAAGATGGATGCTAATTTTATAGTCGTGGGTAAGCTGTTGACTATGCAAATTATACTAAATCTGGTTATTAAAAACTGATTAGGGTTTGCGGCAAAAAGTACAGGCGAAGCATTCGGATAGAAAATCTACGGTTTCACCGATAGGTTATGCCCAAATGCTTCGCCCCTAGAGGACGCGGGCCGATGAAGACGCAGGGTTTTGAACCACGATTCTCTTAAAATCTTGCACCTGTGGGAGCGAAACAGGACAGTAAAACCCTTACCTCGTCTATATTTCTGGACTTCCCCGTTGACAAAAAGCCATAACCCATGCTGTAGAAGGGATTAAGAGAATTTCCGCCAGCCCGTTACTGGGTACAAATCAGGGAAACTCCCAATAAATCTAAGGCCTGTTGTTGCAGTTGGGTTGGTCAAGTTATCTTAGAAAAACGATAAATTCCCTCTCTAATCGTACATTCCACTGTATTGAAGCAAATTGTCCCCAGGTCTTCCAACAAAGAGCGTTTATCCTACCCATCACCTCACCCCGAGTAAATGCTGGCGACAAACTCAAGGGGTGACAAGAAGCTGAAAAAGGAGACTGGGAAAAAAGCTGATAACTACAAAAGGTCTTAAGCGGCGGTTATATCTATTAAAGTCTATATTTATCAAAAAGTTAATTGACTAGAATCTATAAAAACGTTAGGATTTATCGTAACAAATAGTTGTTATTGAGGAGGGCATAGGAACTTGATACAGGCAACCCTGCACCAGTTAAGGGTTTTTGAGGCTACCGCTCGACACAGTAGCTTCACCAAGGCGGCCGAGGAGTTATTTATCACTCAACCTACCGTCTCAACCCAAGTCAAACAACTCACAAAAGCCGTGGGTTTACCGCTATTCGAGCAAATTGGCAAACGTTTATTTTTAACCGAAGCGGGTCAGGAATTACTGTTCACCTGTCAAGAGATTTTTGATAAATTGGACAACTTTCAGATGAAAGTGGCCGATATTAAGGGAACTAGACAGGGAAAACTGACTTTAGCCGTAATTACCACCGCTAAATACTTTGTGCCGCGATTACTGGGGGCATTCTGTCAACAGTATCCCGGTATTGACATCGCCCTGCAAGTGACTAATCATCAGAAACTGCAAGAGCGAATGTCAAATAACGAGGATGACCTCTATATTCTCAGTCAACCGCCGGAAGAAGTGGAACTTTGTTCTCAGTCTTTTCTGGAAAATCCTCTAGTGGTGGTGGCGCGACGGGATCATCCTTTAGTGGGCAAGAAAAATCTCCCCCTTGAGTGCCTCAACCATCAGCCTTTCATTATGCGCGAATCGGGATCTGGAACCCGCCAAGCGGTACAAAAATTATTTAATCTCCACGATATTAAAGTTAGGGTGCGCTTGGAATTAGGCAGTAACGAGGCGATTAAACAGGCTATTTCTGGCGGTTTGGGAATATCGGTACTATCTAAGCACACTCTCATCTCGGAAGGGGAAAACGGAGAATTAGCCATCCTCGACGTGGAACAGTTTCCGATTCAGCGCAATTGGTACGTTTGTTACCTGGCCGGAAAACAACTTTCCGTGATTGCCGATGCTTTTTTAAAATACCTGCTGGAAGCTAGTCAAACCATCCCCATTCATGCCCCGTTAAAAAATGGTCACAGCCTATTAGTGAGCCATTAAACCTTAAACTTTAATTCAGGATCATTTTTCTTCTTGAGGTGGTTATATGTTCGAGTCCTTCAGCCAGACTATCTGGTTGGTACCTCTTTATGCCCTTGCGGGCGCACTTCTCGCTCTACCCTGGTCTCCCGGTATTATCCGGCAAACCGGCCCGCGACCGGCCGGTTATCTGAACTTGATCATGACTTTCTTGGCTTTTTTCCATAGCCTTTTTGCTTTAATCGCCGTTTGGGGTCGTCCGCCGCAATCTATAGCATTTAATTGGCTAAATGCCGCAGATTTAAGCATATCTTTAGATGTGCAGATTTCGGCTGTTAATATCGGGGCTTTACTGCTAATTACCGGCTTAAACCTCGCCGCGCAGGTATATGCGATCGGCTATCTAGAAATGGATTGGGGTTGGGCAAGGTTTTATTCTCTCGTCGCTCTCTTTGAAGGGGGTATGTGCGCCCTCGTTATCTGTAATTCGCTATTTTTCAGCTATTGTGTGCTAGAAGTTCTCACCCTCGGCACTTATCTGCTGATTGGTTTCTGGTTCAATCAATCTCTGGTGGTGACGGGGGCGCGGGATGCTTTCCTAACCAAACGGATTGGCGATTTAATCCTGTTGATGGGAGTGGTGGCCCTTTTACCCTTGGCGGGAACTTGGAACTTTGACGAATTAGCACAATGGGCGGCTACAGCCAATTTAAACCCCAATGTGGCTAATTTACTCTGTTTAGCCCTGATTGCCGGTCCGATGGGCAAATGCGCCCAATTTCCCCTGCATTTATGGCTAGATGAGGCCATGGAAGGACCGATGCCCGCGACAATTATGCGGAATACCGTCGTCGTTTCCACTGGCGCTTGGTTATTGGTGAAATTAGAGCCGGTGCTACAATTATCGCCCTTAACCTTGCAAGTGATGATCATTGTTGGCTCTGTTACTGCCATCGGTGCGGGGTTAATTGCGATCGCCCAGATCGATGTTAAGCGCTCCCTTTCCTATTCCGTCAGTGCCTACATGGGACTGATTTTTATCGCTGTGGCCACCGGACAAACGGAAACCGCTTTAGTGTTACTCTTTACTTATGCGATCGCTATGTCCCTGTTAGTCATGGTGGTGGGTAACATCATTTGGAATAATATCAGCCAAGATTTAAGCCAATACGGCGGTTTATGGTCCCGTCGTCCCGTTTCTGGCATTTGTTATCTCGTCGGTGCCGCTAGTTTAGTCGCACTGCCTCCCTTTGGTGGTTTTTGGGCATTAGCCCGCATGGGCGATCGCCTCGCAGAAGTCAGTGGTTTACTGTTATTAGTGCTATTGTTGGTCAATGCCTTAACTGCCTTTAGTGTCACTAGAGAATTTTGCGTTTTCTTTGGCGGTAAAATCAAACCAATGACCCTGCGCTCTCCGGAAGCTCTTTGGCCCTTAGTTATCCCCATGACTATGACCATGGGTTTCGCCATTCATGTGCCGATTTTATTAGCGCAATGGCATTTATTACCAAGTAACTTAAATCTGGGAGTGGCTTTTCTCTTGGTGCTTTCCACTGCTGGGGGCGTAATTCCGGCAGCATATATTTATCTGAATGAAAATATCTCCAAACCGATCGTTTTTCAACCGAAAGCCCTTCAAGATTTCTTTGCCAACGACCTTTATACAGCCCAATTGTATAAAGTCACCATCGTTTTTGTCGTCGGATTAATCTCGCAAATTATTAACTGGATCGATACCTTTCTGGTGGATGGGATAGTTAATCTGGTGGGATTAGCCACGGTTTTTGGTGGTCAGAGTTTGAAATATAACGTCTCGGGACAGACCCAATTTTACTTTCTGTCGATTATTTTGGGGGTGGCTTTGATTGGTATTATCATCTGCTGGCCCCTACTATCACAGATTTCTCTAGTTTTCAGTTAAAGATTTGATAACTTAGGCTTTTCTTTAGCATCCCCGGCCCTGACAATAGAATTTGTCCTGATTAATGGAAACAACTACCGATGTTCAATACCTCTCGTCGCCAATTAATCCGTTATGGGGGTGGTTTTTTGGGAACTGGTCTGGCCGCTACTATTTTAGGCTCGCAACTGTCCCAAACTAACGCCCAAACTGCTGTTAATTCCGAGCCATGGCTAACTGCTCAAAATAAAGGATTGAACCCCGACCAAGCTTTAACTATGCTCATGGAAGGCAATCAACGTTTCTGGGAACGAAGACAAAAAAGTCCTAACCGCGATCAAGCTCGACTCACAGAAGTGGCCGAAAGTCAAGCCCCTTTTGCGGCAATTTTGGGCTGTGCCGATTCTCGCGTGCCGGCAGAAATCGTTTTTGATCAAGGATTAGGAGATCTATTTGTTTGTCGGGTAGCGGGAAATTTAGCCACTTCCGAAGAAATTGGTAGTCTAGAATTCGGCACGTTGGTGTTAGGAGCTAAGGTAATTGTTGTCCTCGGCCATTCCCGTTGTGGAGCGGTAAAAGCCACCATTGAAGGTGGTCGTTTCCCCGGACAAATCGGTCGTTTAATCGATGGCCTACAGGTGGGAGTTGATCGAGCCGAAAGACAACCCGGTTCTAACAAACTTGAGCGAGCAATTAAATCCAACGTTAACTATCAAGTAGAGAAATTAGGCAAATCCCCAGTTATCGGTGAATTAGTGGACGGCAAACAATTAAAAGTTGTCGGTGCTTACTATGATCTCGATAGCGGCAAAGTGAGTTTAATCTAGTCAATTTCCGATTAGTCATCGTGTTGGTTGGCTAATCGTTTTCTCATCCCAGTCATTATAAATTCGATCGATACCAATATGCTCAGTACCCTGCTTTGGTTGCCAATAATTGGAGCAATTATCGTCGGTCTTTTCCCCGATAAATTTGCGCCTGCAAAATTACGTCAAATAACTCTCTTTTTTGTTGCTGCCGTCCTTCTTTGGTCTTTATATCTGCTGACTCAATATAACTTAACCAGCAGTGGCTTTCAATTTTCTGAATACCGCGAATGGGCAAAACCAATCGGTTTAAGTTATAACCTCGGAGTCGATGGTTTGTCCTTACCGTTAATTATTTTAAACTGTTTCTTGACAGGAATAGCTATCTATAGTACCGAAGAAAAACTAGAGCGTCCCCGACTTTATTACATCCTAATCCTCCTGATTAACGCTGGAGTTTCTGGGGCATTAATGGCTAAAAACCTGCTGCTGTTCATCGTTTTCTATGAACTAGAATTAATCCCCTTTTATCTGATGATTGCTATCTGGGGAGGCGAAAAACGTGGCTATGCTTCGATTAAATTCCTTCTCTACACCGCTGTCTCTGGGTTATTAGTCCTAGCAGCATTTTTAGGGATAGGTTTCCTCAACGGCGGTACTTTTGACTATTCCTCCCTCTCCACCACCGATTTCTCCCAAAAAACCCAATTACTGCTCTTAACTCTGCTGTTAGTGGGATTTGGAATCAAAATCCCCCTCGTACCTCTCCATACTTGGCTACCGGATGCCTATACGGAAGCTTCCCCCGCTACAGCAATTCTATTAGGTGGTATTCTCGCTAAACTCGGTACTTATGGCTTAGTTCGCTTTGGTCTGCAATTATTCCCGGAAACTTGGTCTTTAATCGCCTCCGGACTGGCAATTATCGGCGTTATTAGCGTTATTTACGGGGCCTTGAGCGCTATTGCCCAAAAAGACATTAAACGCATGGTGGCCTACAGTTCGATCGGTCACATGGGCTATATACTGGTAGCAGCCGCCGCTGGCACGGGTTTAAGCGTCCTTGGTGCCGTCGCGCAAATGATTAGCCACGGTCTGATTCTCGCCCTTTTATTTTATCTGGTGGGCATTGTCGAACGCAAAGCCGGAACCAGAGATTTAGACGTTTTAAACGGTTTAATGAACCCAATTCGCGGTTTACCCCTGGTTAGCGCCCTATTAATTCTCGCTGGTATGGCCAGCGCTGGTATCCCCGGATTAGTGGGATTTGTGGCGGAATTTATCGTTTTTCAGGGTAGTTTTTCCCGTTTTCCCGTGCAGACGGTTCTCTGTATCATCGCTTCTGGTTTAACGGCGGTTTACTTTGTTATCCTGCTTAATCGCACCTGTTTTGGCAAATTGGATAATAAACTTGCCTACTATCCCAAAGTCTTGAAATCGGAAACTATTCCCGCTTTTGTCCTAATGGTATTAATCGTCTTTTTAGGTATTCAACCCAATTATTTAGTCCGTTGGATTGAACCCACCACTAACTCGATGGTTGCCAGCTTATCGGGACAAGCAAAACCTAGTTTTGTGTTCCAAAAATCTCCGCAAAAGTCCTCAAAAACCAACTGGTTTAATCGGGGTAAATATTTGAGTAATAGTTAGTTATCCCTCGCTGTTTCCGAATTATTGTAACCGTTGCTAATTACTTTATCTAAAACTATGACTGGGACATTAATCAAAGCCAAAATTCCCCCTTCTACTCACGAATTCGCCGACATTATCCATCGTTTAGAAGCAGGTGGATCCATGTTGCCGGATACTCCCGAAAACCTGATGCAGATTATCGGCATTTATAAAGCTTATGCTGTACCGATGGATTTTTATTGGCGAGATCTGCTCTATATTGCCGAACGAGTTTTCCTCGATCCTTTGCCCTTTTTTAAATATTTTCTGCCCCAAGAATACCTAGACCTACAAAATCATTACTCCGGCGATAATGCCGATTTACGCATCTGGCGCGGTACGGGTTCCGCTCATCCTGAATTGTTAGAATTTATGGATAAAGGTAAAACCCGAAAAATGCCCAGATTAATCCATCATCTTTGGCATGATCGTATTAATATGGAATTTGCAGAAGCCTGTATGCAAGCCATGTTATGGCATGGCCGCGATATGGGTTGGGGTTTATTTGATGCCTATCTTGATTCAGAAGAATATCGCCAAAATGCCGACCGCGCTATTAAGGCCTATTTCAAGAAAAACCCCGTGATGATGAAACTTTATGACCTGTTCCCCGATATGTTCTTAGAACAGGTGCGGATGATGTCCTATTACTCTAATTTAGGACTCTTCTGGGAAGTGATGGCTCCAGTATTTTTCGAGATGTCTGATATCTACGATGAAGGCGGATTTAAAGGTGTTCCTGATGCCATGAATTTCCTCGTTAATGGCATTTTTGCCATCGCTGGCCGGCCAATTTATCATCACGTTTATATTGATGGTCAATGCTACGAAATTATCCCCAAATCAAAGGCTTTTACTTGGCTTTATGAAGCGGCTTTACCCTATGTAGAAGCGGTCTTTTATCGTACTGCTCCCTTCCGGGGTACAAAGTCCTATAATGCCCAAGCAAAACAGGTTCCCGACCAACAAAAAGACTTTCACTATGGTATTCTTTACGCGGATGTTTTCCCCGTGGGTACTGCGGGAATTCCCCCGACGTTGTTAATGGATGATATGTATCATTTTTTACCCCAATATCTGATTGATTACTATCAGCAAAACTGCCGGGGGGAAGACGATATTTTGATTCAATTGGGTATTAGTTTCCAGCGATCGATGTATAATGTTACTTCGGCAGTTATTCAAGCTCTACGCACTGCTTTACTCTATCCCCTCGACGATCCTAATCCCAAACATTTACTAAAAAATCGTCAATTCTTTGAGGCACAAATGGACAGATTTAAACGCCCCGAAGCGCGTCTTAGAGATATCCAAAGTCCTAATTATCGTTGAGGTTTTTTGGTTATTTTGCTGGTGGGTTTATAGCCCACCTTTTTTAATATAATGAGATAACCGACACCCAATGTCATACTAATACTAAATCCTTTGAGTATAGGCTACATATCAGGAAAGGCAAAAGGCAAAGGGGAATAAATAATCAGTTTTTAATAACCGGATTTAGTATAAGTTCAGAGCAACTGAAAGATAGATACAGAAGCAGTCAAGACTCAGTAGGAGACTGGCAAAATTCAATATAGGGGAACTCGCTTTCTCTGAGGGATTCCTCAATTAAAATTGCGCTGGTTTCACTAGGAGTTTTTCCTCATTAATTAAGGCAATCCAGGCTGCCGTATCAACAAAAACCTTCCTCACGATTCTAGCTCTCGCTTGGGTAGTCCGTGAATGTAATGATCGTGCTGATATAGCGGTAAGCGCTTGAGTGAGATACAAACCAAGCTTTGCCTAGCATGGTTTATAGCTCGTGACACTGTACCTCATACGACTGCACACCGCTATAGGACAAATCGGAAATTCCTGTATTCATCTGGCACTCTTCTAAGATTTGGTCAAACTCGTCCCAAAAATCATACTCTGGGGATCTGGATTCAAGCTGCTTTATGAGCATTGCGGCAATCTTATTTTGCTCTGATTCGGGGAGTTGTTTGACTTGAGCGATCCCCTCTTCTCATAGCTTTGTCATATCTTTGGAATTGTATAAAACCCTAATAAGGATTATCTCATCATCTCGTTCCCAGGTTCTACCTGAAGAATAGTTTAAGGCAGATCCTTAAATATTGTCTATCAAGGCAGAGCCTTGGCACAAGCGAAAGGCATACAAGCAAGCATTTTCGGTTATTGAGGATTTTTTCTTTTTGCGGATTTTTGTTTGCTGGTAGGGAGTAAAGGAGCGCTTAATTTTTCGTAGAGTTCAAAGAGGTATTCAATACGGTTTAATTCACTGGTAAAGGGTTGGGGACGATAACACAAATCAACGGCTTTGTCAAGTTTTTGGTGAGCTTTGAGCAAGTCGGGAGGCATGGTTAAAGGATCGTATAAATCCGCAAGGCTACTATCAGGATATTTTACCCTAGTATCTAGCACAGCTTGAGCGCAGGTTTCGACGGTTTGTTTTTGTTTGTCGGTGATATTTTCTGGAAAGGGGTAGTTATTATAAACGATGGTGTTTGAATAACGGTAATCACTTTTTAATCTTCCGCAAACATATTTAACCCATGTCATGTGCATTTCCGAAGTAAGAATACCAAATAAATATAAATCAGCACTGGCAACAAATAGACAACTATTATTAGCAATATAATCTGGAATAAAGAAGCCTAATGGAATATATTTTCTATTCTCCGAAGAATGACTCGGTATTAGAATATAGCTGGTTTTTGGCTGTCTATTTTCAGTAAATAATGTTGGGAACTGCGACCATTTAATTGTCGCAACTTTAGAACTAGCCAAACGCATTTCTTTAACAGCTTCTACTCTTTTTAATAATAGAGGCAACTGCTTTAATTCTTTAGGCTGTATTTCTGTTAACCAAAAACACCAGCGTCTTTTATTATTCAGAAATTCATCAGCAGAAATAAAAGGCTTAATAAATTTTTCTCCTTCAGGTTCTTGTCGAATATACTGTTCTTTTTCCTCGTCATTCATCAGAAGATTACCACCATCTGTAGGTTGGCTGCCTTTGAGCATTTCAGGCACGTTGCAAATAGGTTTTATTTTCTTTAAAATGATTAAATCATTTCCTTCTGTCAGGTAAGGATTAATATTTTTAACTCTTCTTTCTGTTGGTTCACTTTTAATATCAGCATAATCAAAAATACGTTTATTGTCAATATCTTCTAGACCAAAACCAATAATAACACAATGAACTGCGGCGTTTCCTTTTGCTTCATTGCTCCAGCTAAAAGTTCGATGGGCAAAATGAATTTTAATTTTATATTTTTGATAAAGCTCTTGCCAAAGAATCCCAACTTGTTCACCCTGAGAAATAGAATTTGTGCTAACTAAAGCGCAACGAATTAAACTATTTTGAATAAATTCAGCTGCTTTGATATACCATGATGTCACATAATCTAAAACACCTGCTCCTTTAACGTCACCTAAAACATGATTCATGTCAGTCTTTTGGTCAACATTTTGTAACTGTTTACCCACAAAAGGAGGATTTCCTAAAATAAAATTGAGCTTTTCTTTTGAGATAACTTCCTCCCAATCAATCCGCAAAGCATTTCCATGAACAATCTTTGCCGCTTTCTTTAATGGTAAACGCACAAAATATTGACCAAAAGTATTACTAACTTTAATATTCATCTGATGATCAATTAACCACATCGCCACTTCTGCCACCCTCACCGCAAACTCATCGTATTCAATACCAGCAAACTGATTGACATCTACCTGAATAATGGTACTAATATCTGTTACTAACTGCCCCGTTTTATCTAACTCCTGTAATACCAAAATCTCTAAATCTCGTAACTCCCGATAGGTAATAATTAAAAAATTGCCGCAACCACAGGCAGGATCGAGAAAATATAAATTAGCAATCTTTTTCTGAAATTCTAGTAATTTATTGCGATTGCCTTTAATCTTCTCAAATTCTCTGTGTAAATCATCTAAAAATAACGGTTTAATCACCTTTTGAATGTTCTTCTCGGAGGTATAATGCGCCCCTAAATTGCGTCGCTCTTTTGGATTCATTACCGCTTGAAACATAGAGCCAAAAATAGCAGGGGAAATTTTTCCCCAATCAAAAGCACAAGCTTCTAATAACATGACTCGCATCTTGCTATCAAAAGCCGCCATCGGTAACGACTCCTCAAATAGCTTGCCATTTATGTAGGGAAATTGAGTTAAATTCTCATCGAGATTTTTTAATCTTTTGTCTTCTGGTGTATTCAAAACCTGAAAAATAGCATCAATGTGCATCGCCAAATCACTGCCATCTTCTTTGGTATGTAGATCAATATATTCCCAGAAAATCCCCTTATTAAAAATACCCGTATCATCGGCAAATAAACAAAATAATAAACGCACTAGATAAACTTCTAAATCATGCCCCATATAACCAATTTCTTTCAGGCAATCATGAAGTTTTCCCATTAACTCGGCTGCTTGAAGATTGACGGGATCTTCGTCTTTATAAACTCGCTTTTCGTAACCAGCAATAAAATCAAATAAATGAACATTATCAACAAAATTATTTAATTCAAATTCCCATTGATTACCCGAATCTAAATCATATAATTTAAACCGTTGAAAATCCGATACTAAAATATAATGCGGTAACTCATGTTCCTTTAAATTGGGAAAATAATCCTTAGCCTGTTGTGTGGCTTTTTCTAAATCTTTCCCTTTCGATTTATGCTCAACTAAAATCGTTCCTTTCCAGAGCAAATCAATAAAACCCTGTTTATTATCTGCTTTTTTTATCGGTTGCTCAAAACTGGCTACCCTACGCCGTGAAATGCCAAAGACATGAAAAAACTCATTCCAAAAAGATTGAGATTCTGCCTTTTCTGAAGTCTCTCCTTCCCACTCTTTTTGAAAAGCGATGGCGCGATTTTTAATTTCATTCCAACTTAAAGGCATAGTTTTAACTCCTTATCGTTCGCCGGTTTGCTCAAAGATGGTAGAAAATGTTGTAGGGAGCCAAATGCAGTCAGCAAGGGATACAGATAAGTAGCTGGTTATAATTAAATTGAAGATAAATTTTAGGTTCGATCCCCCCTGCCCCCCTTGATAAGGGGGGTGCCGATAGGCGGGGGGATCTCCCCTTGATAAGGGGGGTGCCGATAGGCGGGGGGATCTCCCCTTGATAAGGGGGGTGCCGATAGGCGGGGGATCTCCCCTTATTAAGGGGGGCATCTGATAATTTTTAACGCCTACCTACTTAGTTTCCATTTTAGGTTATTTTTTGGTAAACTACAAGGGAAGCTAGAAATTAGTAACGCATTGAGAATTGTATCCGCTTAGTTATCAGTGCAGTTATTGACTCCAACGAACACTTATCGCTATGTCCAAGACTCTCTACGAACAAGATTTTCAATTGTGGCTCGCAACAACAATTAATCACTTACAGAAGCGGGAATTTGCTGCGCTGGATACTGATAACTTAATTGAGGAGTTAACCGAGTTGGGAAAATCGGAAAAAAGAACTTTAGAAAGTAATTTGATGATTCTTTTGGCTCACTTGCTCAAATTAAAAGTACAGCACGACGCACCGCCATCAATGAAGGATAGCTGGTATTGTTCTATTATTGAGCATCGCCAGCGAATTGAGAAAAACTTACGCAATACTCCTTCTCTGAAATCCTATCTAGAAACTGCTATCCAGGAAGCCTATCTAGATGCTCGTCAAGTGGCAATTAAGGAAGGAAAACTTGCTCAATTTGGTGTTCGGATTCCCCCAGAAAATGATTATCCTCAAATTTGCCCTTTCTTGCCAGAGCAAATCTTAGACGAGAACTTCTATGGCAATTGACTCAGTTTGCCGAATAAGTAAGGCTCTGAGGGCAATCTTTCTCGCTTTCTCGCTTGGGTAGTCCGTGAATGTAATGATCGTGCTGATAGGACAAATCGGAAATTCCTGTATTCATCTGGCACTCTTCTAAGATTTGGTCAAACTCGTCCCAAAAATCATACTCTGGGGATCTGGATTCAAGCTGCTTTATGAGCATTGCGGCAATCCTATTTTGCTCTGATTCGGGGAGTTGTTTGACTTGAGCGATCGCCTCTTCTAATAGCTTTGTCATATCTTTGGAATTGTATAAAACCCTAATAACGATTATCTCATCATCTCGTTCCCAGGTTCTACCTGGTAACGCTCTTTTCAGGTTCTACCTGAAGAATGCTTTTCAACAACAGTCTTATGGGATGAAAATTCGACCGACTCCCATATAGTTTTCTAGATCAAATAAAATCTCAATCAAGCGGGTAGCACATCTTTGCCGATAACTACTTTCATCAAAGCGATCAGGGTTTCCAATTGTCAGAATTGGCAGGGAAGCGGGTGTGTTTTCTTCACGTATGGTTTGTTCGAGCGAATCAATTCCTTTCATATTTCGATTTGCTGTAATTAAAATCATCTGAGTGTTTTGAGCAAATTGCCAAACAACCCGATCACTACTATCCATCGGCAATCCAACATCCTGAAAGGTGAAGAAGCGGATGGGCAAAAGATCAAGCCATCCTTCTGCTGAGAGGGTTCCCCAGAATAAAACAACATCGCCCGTTAAGTTGTAGTCAATCAGGAAGTTCATGATTGAGATTCAATGCGTGCTTTCCACTCTTGAAGCTTCGCACGAATGGTTTCTTGACCAGGCTTAGGGGGCATCGCCGCAATCTTGGCAAATCGCTCACGATTTCGCTCTTCCCAGTATTGACGAATTTCTGTCGCTGTCTGCAAGCATTCTTGATACTCGGCTTCAACCTCAGTACAATGGGTCTCAATGTATGCTAGGGCTGAATCAATCTGTCTATCATTAAGACCAAGTTTTTCACGAATCAGCTTGGGGGGATACTGAGCCTTTAGGTAATCCATAACATCATAAAGGGTAATTCGCGTACCGGCGATTGTCAATCCACGCTCTGTACGAATAACAGCTGATTGCCCGTTGGATACCGGAACCATACTCATAACCTTCTAGAATTTCATTCTATAGCTTATTTTACAGCAAATTCAGTATAGGGTCGAATATGTTCGGGTTTAAAGGCAAGGACAATTTGCTCTTTAGGAATACCGGCGGCTAATAAATCAGTGGCAATACCGTCTTCGGTTCCGTCTCGTTGTATCCAGATTTTACCATTAATAATTTGTAAATGAAGTAAACAGCCATGGACTCTTTCTCGGTTATCCCAACCTTCTAAGAGAATTAGATAGTTATCAGAGTCTTTGTCAATAATGAGGAGGCGGTTTACCTCTCCAGTAGCATAGCGCAAGTTTGCATAATAACGGAGAGATTCAATAATAATTTTTCTCATTTTTTCTAACCTATCCATCTTAAAATAACCTCCTCAATGAAGAATCGGTGATTCGTCTTTTTCATCTCGTTCCCAGGTTCTACCTGAAGCATACATTAAGGCAGAACCTTGGTACAAGCAAGTTAAATTGATTTTATTTATCCATTTTTGCCTTGAGAAATTCTTCTAATTTCTTCATGTCTTCTTGACTAGGAGTAAGGGTAAATCTAGTTACACCTGATTCAGTTCGCATTCTATCCATATAAAAAAGATAGCATTTTAGCTATTCCCCACTCACCCACAGGGAATCAGGAGAAACCGTAATTGTTTCTAATTGGGGTAAAAGTCGTTTGAGTGTCGTTTCATTGAGGGTTTGAGACTGGGCGATCGCCTTTTCCACTTCTGACTGATAAGCTTCAGCATAGAGCAAAGCAGAGCGGACCCATTCGCAGGGACGATGGAAATGTGCCGCCGTTTTTTGTTCATCTAGCGCGTAACTTTGAGCAATTTGCATGACTTCCCAGAGAGCCAAACTGGAGTTTTTGAGATAGGGTTGTCGCCCCAAAGGAGACTGGCGAAATTCAATATAGGGGAACTCGCTTTCTCTGAGAGATTCCTCAATTAAAATTGCGCTGGTTTCACTAGGAGTTTTTCCTAATTGGCGGGCTAACTGTTTAAGTCGTTCTGCTGTGCGATCGGGGAGTCGGGTACTAATAACTTGGGACATAAATTTTTCAACCTTAAATCACACTGTTTGCATTTTAAATTGTCGATTTAGAAATATTCTATGCCAAGCCAGAGCCTTGGCACAAGCAATAACTGATAACTGTTAACTGTTAACTATTCACTGAATAAATCGTCCTCGACGACGCAACCACCCGAAAACCGTAGGCATCGCTGGGGAAAGCGACGTTGTCGCGAACCGCAGAACGGCAAGCCCAGGGACGGCTGCCCCATGACCCGCCATGTACGACATGATCTCTATTGTCTTGTAACAACACATCAAGATTTTTTGATATATCTTGATACAATTCTTCTTTTCCTTCATCCCATACCCGACCGTCATTGGGCGGGTCTTTATAGTTATCATGCCAAGGATCTAGACACCATTCCCAAACGTTCCCGTGCATATCATAAAGTCCAAAGGCATTTACGATTTGAAACCTGCCTACGGTTGTCGTCCTTGCACAAGCGGTTTGTGAATAATTTGCCAAAGCGGGGTCAATTTTCCACCCAAAATGATAGGGCGGATAAATCGGATTTTGAATTGATTCTTCACTGATAACTGACCTACAAGCATATTCCCACTCTGCTTCACTGGGTAAACGGTATTGATAGCCTTTCCCTTTTTTCTGAGACCAGCGCGATAGTCTCTCACAGAATTCCACCGCATCGTGCCAACTAATACGTTCCACTGGTCGGCAGCTATTTCCTTTATAGAGTGAAGGTTCTGGGTTGAGATCCCGTTTAATTTTAGGTAAAGAAGCCACTGCTCGCCACTGCGCCTGTGTTACCAGATATTTGCCTATCAGGAAGGGAGAAATCTTGACCTTATGTGGCGGGCGTTCATTTGGATATGCCCCTTCTTCTCCTTCAGAAGCACCCATCCAAAACTCACCGCCGGGAACTTCCACTATTTCTAGGT
The DNA here is from genome assembly GCF_015206885.1 of Microcystis aeruginosa LEGE 91341. Taxonomy (GTDB): domain Bacteria; phylum Cyanobacteriota; class Cyanobacteriia; order Cyanobacteriales; family Microcystaceae; genus Microcystis; species Microcystis aeruginosa_H. Next base: position 26,242 of record NZ_JADEXY010000048.1, read on the forward strand.
TTATTCCACTTTCTAACTCCTCGATTACTGTGGCTGGTAGGTCGTTTTCTGCAATGATTGAGAGGGCAATTTTTCCTTCCTTATCAACCTCTGCTGTCCAGATAGGAACCTCTTCTCCCCACTGCTTCAGCAACCAGGAAGCTGACAGCCTTATTTGTGCTTTTTCCTTCTCATTTTCAAGTAAGTTTATTAACTTTTCTCGGCTTAAAAATGATTTGTTGGCTGCTTCTTTTTCTAAGGCTTCACAGTCTAAATTATCAATATCTGGCCTTCTCAGATAGGAGCGTAATTCCTCCTGAATACTAGCTTGGAGAAACTCTTTAGCCAATTTCGTAGTCTCCACCGTGTCTTTATATTCTTGCAGAATTTTCTCGGCATCTGCTAACTTGTCACCCGACCACAAATAATCCTGAGATTTGTTACTTTTTTTCCAGTTTTGGGCATCTTTATCCACCTGTTTGGCTAATTCTCTTCCCTGTCGATTTTCGGTTCGCCACTGATTCAGTTCGTCCCATTTTTCAATTAAAGCTTCATGGGCTAAATCTACCCAAGCTTCTTCTTCTCGTTCAGTTTTTCCCGTCACTAAAAGGCGACCTTTCACTAATCCTTGTTTACCGTCAATTAGTTCTGTTAAGACTTTTTGTCCTTCTTGATTATCTCCAGCTAGAGACAAGATAACGGCTTTTGATTGACGCAATCTGGTATCTTTTTCCCCATCTCCTATTTGCAGAAGATTCAAGAATATTCGCTTGATTAAAGCTTTCTCTGCTTCCGTTCGCTTCTGCTGTGGTAAGTCTTTTTCATAATCTTTGTATTCGTAAACTTTATCAGCTTGACAATTTAACGCTCCTACTATCCCACCTATCGCCTCATAAGTATCTAAAGTCAGCCGATGTTTTGCCTCATCTCGTTTCTGCCAAAGCTGGGTTAAAGCAAACTCTAATAAGGGTAAAAATCCTGGTTCTTGTTTAATATCTTCAAGGATTTTATTGAGCAATTCTTTCGTAACTTCATAGCCTTGTAGTTTGGCTGGTTCCGTAATAGCTTCTATCAAATCTAATCCCCTTAGATCTGGCAGGTATTCGGCGTTATTTTGAATTATTTGTCGCAGAGAATCGTAACCCAAGCAGGGTTCAATAAAATCCGCCCTCATGGTAGCAACAACTGCCAGAGGAGAGTCAGAAATTGTGGCAACTTGAGTAATCAATTCAATAAAGCGATCGCGCTGTTCTGCTAGAGCAAAAGTGAATAATTCCTCAAACTGATCCACCACCAGCAAAAATTTATGTTCGCGGGGAAAAAGTTCTAATAGCGGTTTTAAACCTTCGCTGTCTTGATTATTGATACATTGATCTAGCAATGGTTGATCATCTCGAAAATAGGGTAACAGCAGGCTTTCCAACATTGTTAACGGCTTAAATCCAGGTTTGATGGGTTCGAGAATTTGCCATCCCAACTCTTCCAACCAAGGAATCAATCCTGCCAGAACTACCGAAGATTTACCACTTCCAGAAGCACCAATCAGAGGGACAAAATTTAGCCGATCTAGCTTAGATTTGATGTCTTCTACCACTCGCTTGCGTCCGAAGAAGAAATCACGTTCTTTCTTAGTAAACGCCAGCAATCCTTGATAGGGACAGCGCAATTTTCCATTCTCATCTAGTAACGGTTTCACTTCTTTAACTTGAGGTTGCGCCCCATATTTGACCAGAATTAGCGATCGCCCAACTCCCATGCGAATCGGTTCTTGACCCTTCCCTCGCAATTCCCGCGAAACAAAATCAAACAAGCGATCGGCACTAATTTCTCCCGTTTTTGGGTCCGCCTCTTTTTGGGACAATCCCTTCAGTAAAGCGGCGGTGAATAGGCTGTATTCCTCATCTTCCCAAGCCACCTGTTCTGACCGACAGGCGGTGATTAGGAAGTAATCTTGCTTCTCATTAAATGCTGAGAGGCTAGGTTCTAGCAAAGTGCGATTTAATTCCCGATTTTCGGGCAATAACGCCCCCGCATGGCAACAGTCTAGCATTACTACCAGATTACTCAAACTAGAACGCCGTAATAAAGGATTGAGTTCTCGGTCTAAAGAAATGGCATTTTTGCCTTCGGGTTGGCTATCGGAGGTGGCGAGATAGGCTTCCCCGTCACCGATGCGATTGATCAGGCGAAACCCGTGTCCTGAAAAGTAGATCAAGACTTCTTGATTTTTGGTCTGCTCTCCCGATAAGATTTGCTTTAAGGCCTGCAAGACTTCATTCCCCGTCACCTTTCCTGGAACAACTTCGTAGCGTTTTTCTGCGGCAATCCAGCGATGGGGTAGGCGTTCTACATTGGCAAATGTCCCGGTCTTCTCCAAGAATTGAGCAACAGCTTCTGCATCTTTGGCGGGTTTGCTCAAAGATAGTAGGAAATTTCGGTTATCGTAATCGTTAATGCCGATGACAAGGGCGTAGCGAGCCATAAGCAGTCAGCAAGGGATAGAAATGTTTTTTATGTTAGGTTATTTTTTGGTAAACTGCAAGGAAAGCATACGCCCTCTCTTAGATAATCTTTTCTTATCATCACAAGTACGGGAGAGCCAAGAAATAGTTAAGAAAAAAGTTAATTTTCAATTTTTGCATTATTTATGACTCGACTAACTCCGATCCAAATTGACGAAAACACTCTAATTTATATAGAGTCCACCGATGACCTGGAAATTCCGACCGAGACGGTAAAAACCGAGGGAAGAGTTGCTAAAGGGGTAATTACTGTACCAGATAAACAGCAAATTTTGCAGAATTTTCAGACAATTGAAGATACAATTCGTACTTACACTACTTACACTTTAAACGCTTTTCGCAATTTAGCCATTGCTAACATTGAGGAAGTCACTTTACAATTTGGTGTCGAAATCGGCGGCGAGGTAGGAATCCCTTATATTACTAAAGGAACCGCTAAAAGTAATTTAAATATTACGGTTAAGTGTACCTTTCCTAAGCCGCCGAACTCGTCTGATTGATGGTTCAATATTTAACGTTTTCTGGTTCTTCCGTATATTCCCAAAATAAGAGAGCCAAATAATCTTGATTAAGGTCTCTGGTCTTGATTTTGGGGATAACTGGGGAATAGATCTCTAGGGAAATCCTCGGCACTTAAACAGGTTTGTAAAGCTTGGGAGGGGTTATTTTTGTCCACACCACGACTGACAGCGATAACGCATTGAGAAAAGCGCCCCGGTAATAAACTTTGACGACAGGAATCTAAAATCTGTTGAGAAATCCCTAATTTATCGGGTTCCTTGGCTGTTTCCGTTTGTTTGAGGGAATTAGCGGCAAACAAGGGGGCAGCGCGGTGGATATCGACCACACAGTGACCTAGGTCGATGGGACGACGCACTTGAAAACAAGCTTGCAGAGCCAGATTACCATTAATCGGAGTTTTGGATTTAATCATCACCACACACCGGGATAATTCTTTAGGAATTAATGCTTCTGAACAAGCGGTGGCGGCATCTTCGGGACTCACCCCCGTGCCGACAATGTGACTGATACAGGCACTAAATTGATTATTGTTGCCAAATGCGATCGCTGTTCGGTTCATTTCTACTAAGCCAAGGGAAATAGTAGCGATCGCGCTCCAACTAGCAATTTTTTTAATATGGTTTTTCATGGTTTGCTCACACCGAAGATTTTAAGGCTAACTGGCCTTGATCTTAACAGATTCAAGGGCAATGGGGGAATGGGGAGATGGGGGGAGGAAATTATGAATTATGAATTATGAAG